>JBBILK010000125.1:806-7616 GCA_037444965.1 Actinomycetota bacterium
GCGCCCCGCGACGTCGTCGCCCGCGCGATCGACGCGCGCGGGACCGCCCTCCTCGACCTCCGCCGGATCGACCGCGACCGCTTCGCGGGGCTGATGACGAGGATCGAGGAGGCGGGCTTCGACCCCGTGACCCAGCCGATCCCGGTGGCGCCGGCCGCCCACTACACGATGGGCGGGATCGTCACCGACCTCGACGGCCGTACCGAGGTCGAAGGACTGTACGCGGCCGGCGAGTGCGCGTGCACCGGCGTCCACGGCGCCAACCGCCTCGCCTCGAACTCGCTGCTCGAGTGCCTCGTGTTCTCTCGCAGAGCGGCTCTCGCCGCGCTGCGAGACGAGCCGCTACCGGCACGGCTCGCGCCGCCGCCGGATCCGCAACCGCTTCCACAGGTCACGCCGGAGCTTCGGCGGGACCTCTGGCGGCACGCCGGCCTCGTACGCGACGCCGCCGGGCTCGAGCGGCTGCGGGCCTCCGAGCATCCGCTCGTCCGCCTGATCGCGGCCGGCGCCCTCGCACGGGCCGAGAGCCGGGGCGCCCACTTCCGCGTCGACCACCCGGCGGAGGATCCCTCCTTCGCCGTCCACATCGTCCACCGGCCGGGCAGCGAGCCGGCCTCCGAACGATGGAGCTGACGGCCTCGACAACCGAGCTCGAGCGGGTCGTGCAGACCGCGCTGGCCGAGGACGTCGGCGCCGGGGACGTCACCACCGAGCTCGTGGTCGGCCCCGAGCTCACCGCCCGCGCGGAGCTGCTCCTGAAGGAGCCGGGCGTCGTGTCCGGGCTCGCCGCCGCCGAGGCCGTGTTCCGCGCCCTCGACCCCGAAGCTCGCTTCGAGCCGATCGCCGCCGACGGAGAGCGGCTCGAGACCGCCCCGGCGGTCCTCGCCCGGATCGAGGGGAGTGCCCGCGCCGTCCTCACGGGCGAGCGCACCGCGCTCAACCTGCTCGGTCGCCTCTCCGGGATCGCGACGCTCACGCGACAGTACGTCGACGCGGTCGCCGGCACCGGGGCCGTGATCCTCGACACGCGGAAGACGACGCCCGGGTTGCGGGCGCTCGAGAAGGAGGCCGTCCGCCACGGCGGCGGGCAGAATCACCGCTTCGGCCTCTACGACGCGGTCCTCGTCAAGGACAACCACCTTCGCCTCGCCGGCGGCATCGCCCCCGCCGTCGAGCGCCTGCGCGCCGTCTCGCCCCTCCCGGTCGAGGTCGAGGCGGAGACGCTCGCCCAGGTACGCGAGGCGCTCGAGGCAGGCGCCGAGCGGATCCTCCTCGACAACATGCCGCCCGCCGTCCTCGCGGAGGCGGTCGCGCTGGTCGCCGGACGCGCCGAGCTCGAGGCATCCGGCGGCGTCTCCCTCGCCACCGTTCGCGAGATCGCGGCGACGGGTGTCGACTTCGTCTCCGTCGGCGCGCTCACGCATTCCGCGCGCGCCCTCGACGTCTCCCTGGAGGTTCTCCCGTGACCACGCTCGCCGCTCCCACGATCGCGGAACTGCAGGAGGAGGTGCGCGAGCTCGCCCGCCTGCGCGAGGCGGTGATCCTCGCTCACAACTACCAGCTGCCCGAGGTGCAGGACGTGGCCGACTTCGTCGGGGACTCGCTCGGGCTCGCGCGCGAGGGCGCGCAGACCGACGCACCGGTGATCGCCTTCTGCGGCGTCCACTTCATGGCCGAGACGGCGGCGATCCTCTCGCCGGAGAAGACGGTGCTCATCCCCGACCTCGACGCCGGCTGCTCGCTGGCGGCCTCGATCACGGCCGAGCAGCTGCGGGCCTGGAAGGCGGAGCACCCCGGCGCGGTCGTCGTCTCGTACGTGAACACGAGCGCCGAGGTCAAGGCCGAGACCGACTACTGCTGTACGTCGGGGAACGCGAAGGCGGTCGTCGAGGCGATTCCCGCAGGCCGCGAGATCCTGTTCCTCCCCGACCTCTACCTCGGCCTCTGGGCGGAGCGCGTCACCGGCCGCAAGCTGACGATCTGGATGGGCGAGTGCCACGTCCACGCGGGCATCCGGCCGGCGGACATCGAGCGGTGGCAGGCGGAGGCCCCAGACGCCGAGCTCCTCGTCCACCCCGAGTGCGGCTGCGCGAGCCAGTGCATGGCCTTCGGCAACGAGCAGACGCACATCCTCTCGACGGAGGGGATGATCCGGTTCGCGAAGGCCTCCCCGAAGCAGCGCTTCCTCGTCGCCACCGAGACCGGCATCCTCCACCGGCTCGCGAAGGAGGCGCCCGAGAAGACGTTCGAGGCCGTCTCGGAGGAGGCGGTCTGCCGCTACATGAAGATGATCACGCTCGAGAAGCTGCGCGACTCGCTCCGCGACCTGAAGCACGAGGTGACGGTTCCCCCGGACACCGCGGCGCGCGCCCGGCAGGCGCTCGAGCGGATGGTCGCGATCGGCTGATCGCAGAACGGCGGAGGGGGCCGGAGCTCTCCGGCCCCCTCCGTGCGCGCGACCCGATCGTCGCGGCCTACACGGCCTCGTCGTCGCCGCTCGTCACGAAGTTGACGACCTCGCAGCCGACGACGACGTCGTTCGCGCGGATGAACGCCTGGTCCCAGCCGGGGCCGCAGTTCAGGTAGTCGCCGATCCGGTCGTCGGCACGGGAGAAGAGCACGTCGTCGCCGTCGCCGCCGTAGAGGGCGTCGCGGCCGTTGCCGCCGCCGAGCCGGTCGTTGCCGCCGTCGCCGGCGATCGTGTCCGGCCCGGCGTTGCCGTGGAGGTGATCGTTCCCTCGCCCGCCGGCGATGTTGTCGCCGCCGTCGCCGCCCCAGACGGCGTCGTCGTCTCCGTCGGCGCGGATCAGATCGGGCCCGGCGAGGCCCTCGATGTGGTCGTTGCCGGCCTTGCCGTAGATCTGGTCGGCCGCGGCCGTGCCGACGAGATAGTCCGGCCCGTCCGTCCCGACGATCACCGCCGCCGCGGCGGTCGAGACGACCGCCAGGGCGCCGGCGGCGACGAGCGCCGGAAGCAGCCCCTTCCTGAACGATCTCCACCTCATGACAACCTCCTGGGTTCGAGTTGCGCTGCTGAACCGCAGCGAAGCAACGCTTTTCGAGCGCCAGGTAGAGGTTGTGTGAATGCTTCGTATGGCTTTGTAAGCGGTGCGTTAGACCGGCCCCCGGACAGGGGAGGCCGATCGCGCCGCCTGGGGCAATAGGCTGTAGCCGTGGCCGTCCTCGAGACGAGGGTCGACCGGGCCGCGCCCGGGTACGCGCGGAACCGCGAGCGCATGGAGGCGCTCGTCGCCGAGCTCCGGTCGCGGACGGCCGAGGTCGCCCGCGGCGGCCCGCCGGAGGCCGTCGAGCGGCACCGAGCCCGCGGGAAGCTCCCGGCGCGCGAGCGGATCGACCGGCTGCTCGATCCGGACTCCGCCTTCCTCGAGCTGAACGCCCTCGCCGGCTGGGAGCTGTACGACGGCGATGCCCCCTCCGCAGGCGTCGTCACCGGGATCGGCTCGATCGAGGGAACCGAGTGCGTGATCGTCGCGAACGACGCCACCGTCAAGGGCGGCACCTACTTCCCGCTGACCGTGAAGAAGCATCTCCGAGCCCAGGAGGTCGCGGAGCAGAACCGCCTCGCCTGCGTCTACCTCGTCGACTCGGGCGGGGCCTACCTGCCGCTGCAGGCGGAGGTCTTCCCCGACCGCGACCACTTCGGGCGGATCTTCTACAACCAGGCGCGCATGTCGGCGCAGGGAATCCCGCAGATCGCGTGCGTGATGGGCTCGTGCACCGCAGGCGGCGCCTACGTGCCCGCGATGTCGGACGAGACGGTAATCGTCCGGGGCACCGGCACGATCTTCGTCGGCGGCCCGCCGCTGGTGAAGGCGGCGACCGGCCAGGACGTGACCGCCGAGGAGCTCGGCGGCGCCGACGTCCACACCCGCGTCTCCGGAGTCGCCGACCACTACGCGACGAGCGACGAGCACGCGCTCGCGATCTGCCGCGAGGTCGTGCGAAACCTCGACCGCGAGAAGCCGTCACCGCCCTGGAAGGTCGAGGACCCCGAGCTCCCGCTCTACGACCCCGAGGAGCTGTACGGGATCATCCCCGAGGACTACCGGACGCTCTACGACGTGCGGGAGGTGATCGCCCGCCTCGTCGACGGCAGCCGGTTCCACGAGTTCAAGGCCCTCTACGGCGAGACGCTCGTCTGCGGCTTCGGCCGGATCGATGGCTTTCCCGTCGGGATCCTCGCGAACAACGGGATCCTCTTCTCCGAGTCGGCGCTCAAGGGGGCGCACTTCGTCCAGCTCGCGTGCCAGCGGCGGATCCCGCTCCTCTTCCTGCAGAACGTGACCGGGTTCATGGTCGGCAAGGAGTACGAGGCGGGCGGGATCGCGAAGGACGGCGCGAAGCTCGTCACCGCCGTCGCCTGCGCGCAGGTGCCGAAGTTCACGGTGGTGATCGGCGGCTCGTTCGGCGCCGGCAACTACGGCATGTGCGGGCGCGCGTACTCACCGCGACAGCTCTGGATGTGGCCGAACGCCCGCATCAGCGTGATGGGCGGCGAGCAGGCCGCGATCGTGCTCTCGATGGTGGGCACCGTCGACGCGGACGAGATCCGCGCGAAGTACGAGCACGAGGGAAACCCCTACTACTCGACGGCCCGGCTCTGGGACGACGGGATCCTGGATCCCCTCGACACGAGACGCGCGATCGCGCTCGGGATCTCGGCTAGCCTGAACGCCTCCATCCCGGAGACGCCGTTCGGCGTGTTTCGCATGTAGGAAAGGAGAGCACCGTGGCCTACAAGGTCGTCGACGCGGCCGATGTCGAGCTCAGAGAGGGAGTGCGCGGTATCCGAGCGGCGCTTGGCGTGAAGGCGTTCGGAATCAACCAGTTCGAGCTGGCCGCGGACGCCTCGAGCTTCCGGCACTCCGAGGCCGAGTCGCACCAGGACGAGGTCTACATCGTCATCGCCGGCAGCGGGACGATGTCGATCGACGGCGAGGAGGTCGAGCTCGCGCCGGGCCGGTTCGTCTACGTGTCCCCGGAAGCCACGCGGCAGCTGCACGCCGGGCCGGGCGGACTCACCTACGTCGCCGTCGGAGCGCCGCACGAGGCGCCGTACCACCCGCGCGGGTTCTTCTGAGCTGCGCGACGCTCTAAGCTGCGGCGCGTGAGCGCCCTCCGCATCGAGCGGGACGGGCCCGTGCTGCGGGTCACGCTGGCGCGGCCCGAGAAGCGAAACGCCTTCGACGGCCAGCTGATCCGCGAGCTGTACGAGGCCTTCGCGGACGTCGGCGACGCCCACGTCGTCGTGCTCGCCGGGGACGGGCCGAGCTTCTCGGCCGGCGCCGACCTCGAGTGGATGCGAGCCTCGGTCGAGCTGAGCTGGGACGAGAACGTCGAGGACGCGCTTCGCTTCCGCCGGATGCTCGAGGCGGTCGACGGCTGTCCCGCGCCGGTCGTCGCCCGCATCCAGGGCCACGCGCTCGCCGGCGCCGCGGGTCTCGCCGCCTGTGCCGACGTCGCCGTCGCCGCCCCCGACGCCGTCTTCGGCTTCACCGAGGTGAAGCTCGGGATCGTACCGGCGATGATCTCGCCCTACGTGGTCGCCCGGATCGGCCCCGGCGCGGCCCGCCGGTACTTCCTGACCGGGGAGCGCTTCGACGCCGCCACCGCGCTCGCGATCGGCCTCGTCCACGAGGTCGCGACCGACCTCGACGCCGCCTGCGAGCGGATCGTCGCCGAGCTCCTCGCCGCCGGCCCCGAGGCCGTCCGCGCGGCGAAGCGGCTCGTGCTCGACGCGCCGCTCGACGGCGAGGAGACGGCGCGGCGCATCTCGGAGCGACGAACCAGCGCCGAGGGCCAGGAGGGCCTCCGGGCGTTCATCGAGAAGCGCGCACCCGCGTGGCGATCGAGAAGCTCCTCGTAGCGAACCGCGGCGAGATCGCCGCGCGCGTGATGCGCACGTGCGACCGCCTCGGCGTCGCGACCGTGGCCGTCGCCGCGCCCGACGACCGGGGCGCGTTCCACACGCGCCGCGCCGGCCAGGTGGTCGAGGTGGAGAGCTACCTCGACGCCGGCGCGCTCGTCGAGGCCGCCCGGAAGGCCGGAGCGGACGCTGTGCATCCCGGCTACGGCTTCCTCGCCGAGAGCGCTGCCTTCGCCGACGCCGTGCTCGCCGCCGGGCTGCTCTGGGTCGGACCGCCGCCGGAGGCGATGCGTCTCGCCGGGGACAAGCTCGAGGCGAAGCGCCTGGCCGAGGCCGCGGGCGTTCCGGCGCTTCCGAGCGGCGAGCCCGCGGAGGTCGGCTTTCCGCTGCTCCTGAAGGCAGCGGGCGGCGGCGGCGGGCGCGGCATGCGCGTCGTGCGCGCGCGCGACGAGCTCGACGAGGCGCTCGCAGCAGCGCGCCGCGAGGCGAAGGCCGCCTTCGGCGACGACCGTGTCTACGCCGAGCGCCTCGTCGACCGCGTGAGCCACGTCGAGGTGCAACTCCTCGGCGACGCTCACGGGACCGTGATCCAGCTCGGCGAGCGCGACTGCTCGATCCAGCGCCGGCACCAGAAGGTGCTCGAGGAGGCGCCCTCCCCGGCGGTCGACGATGCGCTCCGTGCGCGCCTCTGCGCCGCCGCCGTTGCGCTCGCACGCGCTGCGCGGTACGTAAACGCGGGCACCGCCGAGTTCCTCGTGCGCGGCGACGAGTTCTGGTTCATCGAGCTCAACGCGCGCCTCCAGGTCGAGCATCCCGTGACCGAGCTCGTCACCGGCGCCGACCTCGTCGAGCAGCAGCTTCGCGTCGCCGCGGGGGAACGGCTCGCCCCGACGGTGCAGATGGCCGGGCACGCCGTCGAGGCG
>JBBILK010000126.1:0-7590 GCA_037444965.1 Actinomycetota bacterium
GGAGATCGCCCGCACGAGCGCCGAGCGCGTCAGGATCTCGGGGACGAAGGTGTACTTCGGCGCCGCGGGCGGGCTCGTCGGGCTCGCCGTCGGCGGGCTGATCGTCGACCACGCCGGCTACGCCGCGATGGCGGCCACGATGGCGGCGCTGCTGCTCCTCACGCGCTACCTGGGCCTCGCCGGGGTCTGGAAGCTCGCGAAGGCGTCGCGAACACCGGCCGAGCTGCCCCTCCGCGAGGCGCTGCGGGCCACCTTCACGAACGTGCACTTCCTGCGCTTCCTGCCGAGCTTCGTCTTCTTCCAGGTCGGCCTGCAGATGCTGCTCGGCGTCCTGCCGTTCTTCGTCCAGGAGATCCTCGGCCGGGAGGAGGAGGGCACCTGGGTGGCGATCCTGACCGCCGTCGCGATCGGCGTCACGCTCGCGACCGTCCCGGTGCTCGCCCGAGCGGCGCGGCGAAGCTCGAAGCGGCAGGTGTTCGGGCGCTCGATGCTCGCCGCCGCGCTCGTCTTCCCGCTGCTCGGCCTCGCCGGCTTCCTGCCCGGAGTCCCGAAGGAGGTGCAGATCGTCGTGTACATGGCGCTCGCCGGCCTTCCGATCGCCGGCGTCTACCTCTTCCCGAGCGCGATCACGGCGGACATCGTCGACGACGACGCCGCCCGGACGGGGATGCGGCGGGAAGCGACGTACTATGGGACACAGAACGTCGTCGAGAAGACGGCGAGCTCGCTCTCGCCGCTCCTGATGGCACTCGTGCTCATGCTGGGAGACACCGCCACCGACCCGCTCGGGATCCGCGTCGCCGGCCTCGTCGCCGGCTCGATCGTCTTTGCCGGCTGGCTCGTCTTCCGGCGCTACGAGCTCCCGGATCAGAACCCGGAGCCCGCCCGGTGATCCGCGCCGCCCACGAGCTCCTTGCCGCCAACACGGAGGCCGCCGAGAAGGACGGCCGTACGTACCGGTTCTCGGTGCCGTCCAAGCGCCAGTACCCGTTCCAGTGGTTCTGGGACTCCTGTTTCCACGCGATCGTGTGGGCGCGCGTCGACCCCGAACGCGCGCAGGACGAGCTCCGCGGGCTGCTCGCCTGGCAGGAGCCGGACGGGTTCATCCCGCACGTCGTCTTCTGGGACGAGCGACGCGTCCGGCGCGCGCCCTGGACCTGGCACTTCCTCGAGACGCGCGAGCGGGCGATGGTGCTGCCCGGGACGCCCAAGCCGAGGACGACACGGCACATCCAGCCGCCGGTGCTCGCCCAGGCCGTCGAGGCCGTCGTCGAGGCATCCGGCAACGGTCGCTTTCGCGCCGAGGTGCTGCCTGCGCTCGGCCGCTACTACCGCTGGCTGGCCGAGGCCCGCGACCCCGACCGGGACGGCCTGATCTCGATCATCTCGCAGTTCGAGAGCGGGCTCGACTACAGCCCCGCCTACGACCCTGCGGTAGGCGGACGGCCCGAGCGCCCTGCCGCTCTGATCGTCCGCACGCGCCTGCCGAGCTTCTGGAACAAGGTTCGCCACCGCTACGAGCTCGAGCGGATCTTCGCGAACGGCGGCCACCACCAGGAGGACGTGCTCGTGAATGCCGTCTACGCCGACGGGCTCCGCGCGCTCGCGCGGCTCGCCCGGGCGGAAGACGACGGGGAGCTCGCGGCCTGGGCGGACACGCAGGCGGGCCGGGTCGTCGACGCGCTGCTCGAGCGGAGCTGGGACCGAGAGGCGGGTCTCTTCTGGAACCTCGCCGGGCCGGACGAGCGCCAGAGCCGCGTGCGCACGGTGATCTCGATGCTGCCGCTGCTGCTCGAGGATCTCCCGTCGGATGTCGCCGAGCGCCTCGTCGAGCGCCTGACCGACCCGCGCGAGTTCTGGGCGCCCTTCCCGGTGCCGGCGGTGGCGCTCTCGGAGCCGGCCTTCGTCCCCGGCATCCGCGTGGGTCGCCACCGGCTGATCTGGCGCGGCCCGCTCTCGATGAACACGAACTGGTTCCTCGTCCGCGGGTTGCGCCGCCACGGCTACCACGACGTCGCCGAGACGATCGCCGAGCGCTCGCGCGAGCTCGTCGAGCGCGGCGGCTTCAACGAGTTCTATAGCCCGCTCAGCGGCGAGCCGGTCGGCGCCGGGCGGTTCGGCTGGGCGACGCTCGTCGTCGACATGTGACGTCAGCCGCTCCGGGCGCGGAGCGCGGCCTTCTGCGCCCGCTTCGCAGCCTGGTACTCGGCGAGCTTCTCGGGCGAGTCGACGTCGCCGAGGCAGAAGTGGGAGGCGGCCACCTGCTCCCAGCCGGCCGGCCGCACGCCGAGGCGCTTGCCGAGCACGGCGGCGAGGCTCCGCACCTTCATCTCGCCGAAGCCGGGGAGCGCGCGGAGGCGCCGCTCGAGCTCGGCGCCGTCGGCAGCCTCCGTCCAGACGCGCGAGGCGTCGCCCCCGTACTCCTCGGCGACGACGGCGCAGAGCTCCTGCGTCCGCCTGGCCATGCTGCCGGGGAAGCGGTGGATCGCCGGCTTCTCGCGGAAGACCTCCTCGAGCGCGGCGGGGTCCATGGCCGCGATCGCGCCGGCGTCGAGCGCGCCCAGGCGCCGCTTCAGCTCGAGCGGCCCAGAGAACGCCTTCGGGACCGGCACCTGCTGGTCGAGCGCGAAACCGACGAGCAGCGCGAGCGGCTCGGAGGCGAGCAGACGGTCGGCCTCGTCGTTGCCGGTGAAGTGGAGGCGGTCGACCCCGGTCGTCGCCATCGCGCCGATGGTACCTGCGGCGGCGATAGCGTCGAGGCGGGATGGTGTCAACAGCGCGGCCGGAGCCGAAGTTATCGTGGAGCCATGCCACACGGTCATCGCACCGCCGAGTTGCGCAGCCTCGCGTACCACGAGCTCGTCGCCGAGCGACTCGAGCAAGATCCCGCGGTCCTGGCCCGCGCGCGACAGCGGGTCGCATCGTGGCTCGCCAGCGGCGGACCGGCTCACCCGGCGTATGCCCGTCGCTGGCAGGCGCTGCTCGAGCGCCCCGTGGCGGAGATCGTCCGGATCCTGGCCGCCGACGACCAGGCGGCGCGCGACCTCCGCCAGAACACCCCATTCGCCGGCGTCCTGACCAACGAGGAGCGGTGGCGGGTCATCCGCGAGATCGGTCGCGAGAAGGAGTCGAGCGCCTGAGAAGGCGGGAGCTCGAGCACCTGATCCGCGCCTGTGCGACGGTCGTCGACGACGACGAGCTCGTCATCGTCGGCAGCCAGGCGATCCTCGGGCAGTTCCCGGACGCCCCAGAGGCGATGCTCGCCTCGATCGAAGCGGACATCTTTCCACGTGGTCATCCCGAGCGAG
The DNA here is from genome assembly GCA_037444965.1 of Actinomycetota bacterium. Classification (GTDB taxonomy): domain Bacteria; phylum Actinomycetota; class Thermoleophilia; order Gaiellales; family Gaiellaceae; genus JBBILK01. The sequence goes on from JBBILK010000126.1 coordinate 3,309, forward strand.
CCGACCTGATCGACGGGGCGGTCGGCGAGGGGTCGCCGTTCCACGAGACCTTCGGGTACTACGCGCACGGTGTCGGCCCCGAGACCGCCATCGCTCCTGCAGGGTGGGAGGATCGGCTCGTCCCCGTCCACAACGAGAACACGCGGGGCGCGATCGGCTGGTGCCTCGAAGCGCACGACCTTGTTCTCTCGAAGTGCGTGGCAGGCCGCGAGAAGGACCTGGCGTTTGCGCACGAGGCGATCGCCCATGGCTTGGTGGAGCTGCCCGTCCTTCGCGCCCGGCTGGAGCTGCAGCCTGTCGATGAGGAGCTGAAGACGCGAATCGCCCGGTTCCTGGAGGCACAGCGCTGAGCATCCCGCCGCCGGGGTACCCTGGCGGAATCGACGCGCTCGCGCCCTTCACCCCTGTCGTCCGTACCTGGTTCGAGAACGCGTTCGAGGCGCCGACACCGCCCCAGGAACGGGGCTGGCCGGTCATCGCCTCCGGCGCCCACACGCTGATCCAGGCGCCGACCGGCTCGGGAAAGACGCTCGCGGCCTTCCTCTGGGCGCTCGACCGGGCCCGGCCGGGCGACGGCCTGCAGGTGCTCTACGTGAGCCCGTTGAAGGCGCTCAACTACGACGTCGAGCGAAACCTGCGCGGGCCGCTCGCCGGCATCGGCCGGAACCTCAGGGTGGCGGTCCGGACGGGCGACACGCCACAGAAGGAGCGGGCGGAGATCCTCAAGCGCCCGCCCGAGATCCTGATCACCACTCCCGAGTCGCTGTTCCTGATGCTGACCTCGAAGGCCCGCGAGATCCTCCAGCCGGTCGAGACGCTGATCCTGGACGAGGTGCACGCCGTCGCGGGCACGAAACGGGGCGCGCACCTGGCGCTGAGCGTGGAGCGGCTAGAACGCGTTCTAGACAAACCGATGCAGCGCATCGGTTTGTCCGCGACGCAGCGCCCGCTCGAGGAGATCGCCCGCTTCGTCTCCGGCGGCCGCCCGATCGAGGTCGTCGACGCGGGGAGGGCGAAGGAGCTCGACCTCGAGGTGGTCGTGCCCGTCGACGACATGCGGGAGCCGGGCGGCGACGGCGAGCCGGGGAGCTCGATCTGGCCCTCCGTCTACCCCGCCATCCTCGAGCTGGTCGAGAGCCACCGCTCGACGATCGTCTTCGTCAACAACCGCCGGCTCGCCGAGCGGCTCGCGCTGCGGCTGAACGAGCTGGCCGAGAGGCCCCTGGCTCGCGCCCACCACGGCTCGCTCGCGCGCGAGCAGCGCGTCGAGATCGAGGAGCTCCTGAAGCGGGGCGAGATCCCCTGCCTCGTCGCGACCTCCTCGCTCGAGCTCGGGATCGACATGGGCGCGGTCGACCTCGTCGTCCAGGTCGAGTCGCCGAAGTCGGTCGCGCGAGGGCTGCAGCGGATCGGCCGGGCCGGCCACACGCTCGACGAGACCTCGAAGGGGCGGATCTTCCCGAAGTTCCGGGCCGACCTGCTCGAGGCCGCGGTCGTCGCGCGGCGCATGCGCGAGGGCGGGATCGAGGAGACGCAGATCCCGCGCAACCCGCTCGACGTGCTCGCCCAGCAGGTGGTCGCGATCTGCGCCGACGAGGAGCTCTCCGTGGACGAGCTGCACGAGCTCGTCCGCGGTGCGTGGAACTTCCGCGACCTCTCGCGGGCCGCGCTCGAGAACGTCCTCGACATGCTCTCCGGCCGCTACCCGTCCGAGGAGTTCGCCGAGCTGCGGCCGCGGATCACCTGGGACCGCGTCAGGGGTGTCGTCCGCGGCCGCCAGGGCGCCCGGCGGCTCGCGGTCACGAACGCGGGCACGATTCCCGACCGTGGCCTCTACGGCGTCTTCCTCGCCGACGGCGGCGGGCGGGTCGGCGAGCTCGACGAGGAGATGGTCTACGAGGCGCGCGAGGGGCAGACGTTCATGCTCGGCGCGACCACCTGGCGGATCGAGGCCATCACCCGCGACCGCGTGCTCGTCTCGCCAGCGCCCGGGATCCCGGGCGCGGTGCCGTTCTGGAAGGGCGAAGGGACCGGTCGACCCTACGAGCTCGGGGAGGCGGTCGGCCGCACGGCGCGAGAGCTCGTGGCGCTGCCGGACGAGCGCGCCCTCGAGCGCCTGACCGGCGATCACGGCCTCGACGAGCGGGCCGCGCAGAACCTCCTCACGTTCCTGCGCGAGCAGGAGCAGGCGACCGGCGCGCTCCCGTCCGACCGGACCGTCGTCGTCGAGCGCTTCCGCGACGAGATCGGCGACTGGCGGCTCTGCATCCTCACCCCCTTCGGAGGCCGGGTGCACGCGCCCTGGTCGCTCGCGCTGGCCGCCCGCCTGCGCGAGTCGCTCGGCCTCGAGGTGAACGCGATCTGGTCGGACGACGGGATCGCGCTCCACCTGCCCGACGCGGACGCGCCGCCGCCGACCGACGACGTGCTCGTCGACCCGGACGAAGTCGAGGAGCTCGTCGTCCAGGATCTCGCCGGCAGCGCCCTCTTCGGGGCGCGCTTCCGCGAGAACGCCGGCCGCGCGCTCCTGATCCCGCGCCGCCGCCCCGGTCAGCGAACGCCGCTGTGGCAGCAGCGCCTGAAGGCGCAGGGCCTGCTCCAGGTTGCGCGGCGCTACTCGGACTTCCCGATCGTGCTCGAGACGTACCGCGAGTGCCTGCGCGACGTCTTCGACCTGCCGGCGCTGCGCCGGTTGCTCGCCGACCTGCGCAGCCGGCGGATCGACCTCGTCGACGTCGAGACCGCGTCGGCGTCGCCGTACGCCTCCTCGCTCCTCTTCGACTACGTCGCGACGTACATGTACGAGGACGACACGCCGATGGCCGAACGGCGCGCGCAGGCGCTGGCACTCGACCGGGATCTCTTGCGCGAGCTGCTCGGGGCCGAAGAGCTGCGCGACCTGCTCGATCCCGAGGCTCTCGGCGAGGTCGAGGAGGAGCTGCGCGGCCGCGCACGCACCGCGGACGAGCTCCACGACCTCCTGCTCCGCCGCGGCGACCTCCTCCCGGGCGAGTTCGACGAGGCGCTCGCGGCCGAGCTCGAGCGGGAGCGGCGGGCGATCCGGGTGCGGGTGGCGGGCGCTCCGCGGCTGATCGCGGCCGAGGACGCGGGCCGCTACCGGGACGCGCTCGGGGTGATGCCGCCGGGCGGGCTTCCGGACGCGTTCCTCGAGGCGGGGGAGGACCCGCTCGGCTTCATCCTGGTTCGCTTCGCCCGCGGCCGGGGACCGTTCACGACCGGCGAGGCAGCAGACCGCTTGGCGCTCGAGGAGCGCCGGCTGGAGGAGAGCCTCGCCGCGCTCGAGCGGGCCGGCCGCCTCGTCCGGGGCGAGCTTCGGCCGGGCGGCTCCGAGCGCGAGTGGTGCGACCCGGACGTGCTCAGGCGCCTGCGGCGCGCCACCCTCGCGCGCCTGCGCAAGGAGGTCGAGCCGGTCGACCAGACGGCGCTCGCTCGCTTCCTGCCCGCTTGGCAGGGAGTCGACCGGCGGGCGTCGCTGCGCGAGGCGCTCGTCCCGCTGCAGGGCAGCTCGTTGCCGGTCGCGCTCTGGGAGTCGGACGTCCTTCCCCGGCGCGTGCCGGGCTACCAGCCCGCGCTGCTCGACCAGCTCTGCGCGACGGGCGAGGTCGTCTGGGTCGGCGCCGGGCTCGAGCGGGTGGCGCTCTTCTACCGCGAGGACGCGCCGCTGCTCGGGCGTCCGGCGGCGCTGCCCCCGCCCGAGGGGGAGGCTGCCGAGCGACTCCGGGTCGCGCTCCACGCCGGGGCGCTCTTCTGGCCCGACCTCGTCCAGGCCTCGGAGCTCGAGCCGGAGCTCGCGCTGCCCGCGCTGTGGGAGCTCGTGTGGGCGGGCGAGGTGACGAACGACGCGTGGCAGCCGTTGCGCTCGCGGCGCCGCTACGCGACGCCGCGGACGTTCGAACGCCGAGCACGCCGCTTTTCGCGCCAGCGAGGGGATGCGGTCACGGCGACGCAGGGGCGCTGGTCGCTGACGCGCGGGTTGTTCGCCGGCGAGCCCGATCCGCGGGCGCTCGCGGAGCTGCTGCTCGAGCGGCAGGGGATCGTGACCCGCGACGGGGTGCGGGGGGAGGGGGTTCCGGGCGGGTACGCGCCCGTCTACCGGGAGCTGCGCAAGCTCGAGACGCTCGGTGTCTGCCGTCGCGGCTACTTCGTCGAGGGCCTCGGCGGCGCCCAGTTCGCGCTGCCCGGGGCGGTCGAGCGGTTGCGCGAGCAGCCTGGAGAGGCCGAGGTGCTCGTGCTCGCGGCGGCCGACCCGGCGCAACCCTAC
>JBBILK010000127.1:0-7577 GCA_037444965.1 Actinomycetota bacterium
GTCGTGTAGACGCCGCCTCGACGCGGACGCCGCCCGTCGGCGCACGCGGTCACCCACCCCTCCTCATAGACGGGCGACCTCTGGCGTTCTAGGATTGGCCGTCCCGCCCAGCGCATCGTGCTCAAGGAGGTTTCGGGGATGCAGAACGTCGTCGTCGGGTATGACGGCTCGGAGGAATCGAAGCGGGCGCTCGAGCGCGCCTCCGCCCTCGGCCGGCAGGGAGCAAAGATCACGGTCGTGGCCGCCGTGTCCCTCGGGCTGCACGGGCCGCGCAGCATGGGCGCCCTCAACGAGGACGAGATGCGCGCGGAGCGGGAGGTGCTCGACGCCGCCCGCAACGACTTGAAGACGCAGGGCATCGACGTGCAGGCGATCGAAGGCGAAGGGGAGCCTGCGGACGTGATCCTCGAGGCCGCCAGGGAGGTGAAGGCCGACCTGATCGTCGTCGGGACACGAGGCCGTGGCGCCGCCAAGCGCGCGCTGCTCGGGTCCGTGTCGACGAAGGTCGTCCACGACGCAGACTGCGACGTCCTCGTCGTCCGCTGACCGCCTCGGGCGTGAGGCGGGGAGGCTGAATGGCCGAGACGGCTGACGTCGTCGTCGTCGGAGCCGGTCTCTTCGGCACGAGCATCGCGTTCGCCCTCGCGCGTCGCGGGGCGGGATCGGTCGTGCTCGTCGACCGCGGCGCGGTCTGCGGCGGCGACTCGGGGCTCTGCTTCTCGATGGTGCGCCGGCACTACTCGAACGAGGCGACCGCGCGGCTCGCGATCAGGGGCGTCGACGTCATCCAGCGCTGGCACGAGGAGGTCGGCACGGGCGACGCCGGCTTCGTCCGGACCGGGTACCTGCTGACCGTGCCGGAGGAGCGGCTCGAGGCGGTGCGAGAGAACGTCGAGCGGCTCCGCTCCTGGGGCCTCGACACGTGGGTCGTCTCGCCGAGCGAGATCGCCGAGATCGAGCCCCTGCTGAGCCTCGAGGGCATCGCGGGGGCCGCCTTCGAGCCGGATGGGGGGTTTGCGGACACGTTCCGGATCACGCTCTCCTGGTTCGCGGAGGCGGTGCGACTCGGCGTCCGTCCCGAGCTGGGCCGCCGCGTGACGGGGTTCCGTGTCGACGGCGGTCGCGTCCTCGGGGTCGAGACCGAGGCCGGGCCGATCGAGGCGGGCGTGGTCGTGAACGCCGCCGGCGCGTGGGGCCCCGAGCTGATGCGGACGATCGGGGTCGAGCTGCCGATCGCGCTGCGCCGCGTGCAGGTCGCCTACGTGCGGCAGCCCTCCGACCGCCCGCAGGCGACGGCGCTCTTCTCGGACGTCGTCTCGAATCTCGTGCTGCGACCCGACCGGGCCGGGCTGGCATGCGTGGTCGCGTACCAGCCGGAGGAGCGAATCGCCACGCGCGACGAGTGCCGCCAGGAGCTCGACCGCTCGTACGAGCCGGCCGTGCGGGCCGCGCTCCGGGAGCGGATCCCTGCCTATGCGGATGCCGCCTGGGCGGACGGCTTCGCGGGCGCGTACGACTACACGCCGGACTGGAACCCGCTGCTCGGCTGGGGATCGGGCCTCGAGGGCCTCTACCTGGCGCTCGGCTGGTCGGGCCACGGGTTCAAGCTCGCGCCCGCGGTGGGCGAGGTCGTCGCCGACGAGGTGCTGGGCCGCCGCCCAGAGATCGACGTCGGGTCGCTCCGCCCCGACCGGTTCGAGCGAGGCGAGGCGCTGCACCTCGCCTACGGCGCCGGCGCGCGCGCGTAACGGGTCCGAGAGCCGGCACGGATCCGGCGCCGATCCGTGACGAACGGCGCGAACCGGTCGCATCGGCGTCGTCAGAATCGGCAACGTGCAGATGCCGGCGGTGTCCCGTGGCCGGGCGCTCCTCTACCTGGCCGTCGTGCTCGGCCTGCTTGCGCTCGCAGGCCAGGCTGTCTTCCGGCATGCCGGCGCCCGGCCCGATCCGGCACCGGCCGAGACGCTCGCCCTGCTGCCGGCCACGGACGCGACCGAGCCGGCCGCGCCGAAGCTCCTCGTTCACGTGGTCGGAGCCGTTCGCCGGCCGGGTCTGTACCGGCTCGCGGAGGGGAGCCGGGTCGACGACGCGATCCGCGCTGCCGGCGGCCCGCGCCGGAAGGCCGCGCTCGAGCTCGTCAACCTGGCCGCTCCCCTGGCCGACGGTCAGCAGGTCGTGATCCCCACCCGCTCGGCTTCCCCCGCGGCTGTCCTCCCCCCGACCGGCTCCACCGGCGCGCCGGGCGGGCCGGTTCATCTCAACAGCGCGACGCTCGCCGACCTGGACGCGCTCCCGGGCGTCGGTCCCGTGACGGCCCAGAAGATCCTCGACTACCGGGAGCGGCACGGCTCGTTCACGTCGGTCGACGAGCTCGACGCCGTGCCGGGAATCGGGCCCGCGCGGCTCGAGCAGCTGAGAGAGCTCGTCGTGCCGTGAGGCGGGTTCGGCTGCGGGCCCCGCACGTTGCGGCGGCCGCCCTCTGCCTCGGGCTCGCGATGTCGCTCGCGTTGCGCGTTCCCGGCCTTCCCCTCGCAGCGGCGGCGGTCGCGGCCGTGATCCTGGCGGTCGCCTGCGAGCGGCTCCGGATCGTGCTGATCGCGATCGCGCTGCTCGCCTGCGGCTGGTCGTGGGGCAGCGGGCGGCTCCGGGCGATCGACGAGAGCTCGCTTCGCGCCGTCGCCGGGGCGTCGGCGCTCACCCGCCTGGAAGTGACCGGGCCGGCGCGGAGCGGCGGGTTCTCGACCCGCCTCCCGGTTCGCGTGCTCTCGTTCGATCGCGCGGAGCTCGAGGAGCCCGCGCAGCTCGAGCTTCCGGTCGGGGTCAGGGCACCGCCCCAGGGGGCCGTGCTCGAGCTCGTCGCCCGCGTCCGGCTCCCTCGAGCCGCCGCAGCGGACGGATCCTTCGACGAGGCCGCCTATCTGCGGCGGCGAGGGGTCCACGCCGTCCTCCGGGCCGACGCCTACCGGATCGTCGGGAGGCGAGGCGGGCTCGGCGGCGCGGCCGACCGGATCCGGGCCGCGCTCGCCCGCTCGATCGCGCCCGGTCTGGAGGGCGAGCGGCGCGCGCTCGTCGCGGGGGTCGTGCTGGGCGAGGACGAGGGGCTCGACCAGGAGCTGCGAGACCGCTTCCGTGCCTCCGGGCTGTACCACCTGCTCGCGGTCTCCGGACAGAACGTGGCGTACGTGATCGTGGGCGTCCTGCTCGCGGCCTGGCTGGCCGGCCTCCCCAGGTGGCTCGCGCAGGTTGCCGCGATCGCAGCCGTCGGCGGGTACGTGCTCGCCGTCGGCTGGCAGCCCTCGGTCGTCCGCGCGGGGGTCGCGGGCGGGCTCGCATCGCTGGCGTGGCTCGCCTCACGGCCGAGCGACCGCTGGTACTTCCTGCTCGTCGGCGCCGCCGTGCTCCTCGCGTGGAGCCCCTACAGCCTGCTCGAGCCGGGCTTCCAGCTCTCCTTCGCCGCCGTCGCCGCGATCTTCGTGCTCGTCCCGCGTCTCGAGCGACTGCTGGAGGGCTATCCGATCCCGCGCTGGCTCGCTGCGGTCATCGCCGTCTCGGCCGCCTGCGGTCTCGCGACGGCGCCGATCCTGTGGTTCCAGTTCGGCGCAGTGCCCGTCCTCTCCGTGCCGGCGAATGCGCTCGCGGCCCCGGTCGTCGCACCGATTCTCGGCCTCGGCCTCGCTGCAGCCGTCGTCGGTCTCGTGCTGCCCGGGGCGGCGCTCGCGATCGCCTGGGCGAACGGCTGGCTGGCCGCCTACCTCGCGGCCTGCGCCCGGCTCGTCGGCGCCCTGCCGTTCGCGCAGCTCACCTCGGGCCTCGTGCTGCTCGCCGCGGCCGGGGCGATCGGGGCAGCCCTGCTCGCCTCCCGCCTCCGCCGGGAGCGGCGGCGGCTGGTGCTCGTCGTACTCGCCGGGGTCGCGACCGCGCTGGTGCTCGGGTGGCAATTCCGGCCCCGACCCGCGCCCCCGCCGCCGCCGGCGGGCCTGCGGGTCTCATTCCTCGACGTGGGCCAGGGCGACGCGGCCCTGCTCCAGGTACCGGGAGGCGCCGTGCTCGTCGACCAGGGGCCGCCCGAGGCCGACGTCGCCGGCCGCCTTCGCCGGCTCGGAGTGACACGGCTCGCCGCCCTCGTCCTGACCCATCCACAGCGGGACCACATCGGCGGTGCGGCCGACGTGCTCCGCCGCCTCACGGTGGACACCGTCCTCGACCCGGGCCTTCCGGCCGAGAGCCCCTACGAGGACGACGCGATCGAGACGGCGCGCCGCCGGGGCGTGCGGATGATCGAGGCCCGCGCCGGCCAGCGCTTCCGGATCGGGCAGCTCGTGCTCCGCGTCCTCTGGCCCGACGGCCCGGGCCTGCCCGCCCAGGACCCGAACGAGCATGCCGTCGTGCTCCTCGCCTCCTTCGGCAGCGTCGACGTGCTCCTCACCGCCGACGCCGAATCGAACGTCACGGGCCGGCTCGGGCTCCCGCCGGCCGAGATCCTCAAGGTGGCGCACCACGGATCGGCCGATGCAGGTCTGCCGGGCCTGCTTGCTCGCCTGCGTCCGCGCGTGGCCGTCATCTCCGTCGGAGCCGGGAACGACTACGGCCATCCCGCACCGTCGACGCTCGCGGCGCTCGGGGCTCGCCCCGGGCTTCGCCTCCGTCGCACCGACCGGGACGGCACGATCGTGATCGAGAGCGACGGGCGAACGCTGACGCTGGCCAGCTCGGGGTCCGTCGCCGGGGGCTGACGTATGCTGGCGAGCAGTGCCGGGGAGCGAGCTCGAGCCTGTGTACCTGATCGCCGGGAGCGATCTGCCGAAGATCGCGCTCGCGCTCCGCCGCCTACGGGCTCGCTTCGCCGAGGGCTCGGTCGAGCACCTGTTCGCCGAGTCGTCGCCGGGCGAGGCCGTCGTCGCCGCGATGAACGCCCTCGGGCTCTTCGGCGGCGGCGAGCGGCTCGTGGTCGTGGAAGGGATCGAGCGCTGGAAGAAGGCCGACGTGGAAGCGGTGACGCGCTATCTCGAAAGCCCGACACCGGGAGCGGTGCTCGCGCTCGCCGGCGACCCGTCTCGCCTCGCCGGCCTCGAAGCGGCCTGCAAGGGGGCCGGGAGCGTGCTCGTCTTCGACGTCCCGGCGCGAGCCCGCGGCCGGTCGCTCGATTACCCGGCGTGGGTTCGTGCCCAGTTCTCGCGCGCCGGTCTCCAGGTCGACCAGGAGGTCGCCGAGCGGCTCGTCGAGCTCGCCGGCGACGACACCCTCGCTCTCCAGAGCGAGGTCGACAAGCTGACTGCCTGCGCCGGCGGAGGAACCGTGGGAATCCGCGAGGTCGAGTTGCTGGTCGCTCCCATGCAGGAGACCTCGCACTTCGCGCTCGTCGACGCCTGGGGTTCCCGGGACGTGGGCGGGGCGCTCGCGGCCTGCGAGTCCCGGCTCCGGGAGGACGAGGCGTTCGTGGTCGCCGCGCGCCTCGCGGACTACGTCGGGCGCGTGCGGGCCGTCCAGGCCCTCCTCGACCAGGATCTGGGTGTGCGGGAGATCGCCGAGCGGCTCGGACTCAAGGACTACCCGGCGCGAAAGCAGGCGGCGCAGGCCGCGAACTACTCCCGGGAGGAGCTGGACGGGGCGCTCGTCCGGCTCGCGGCGCTCGACTTCGCGCTCAAGGGAGGGAGTCGGCTCGCTCCCGAGCTCGAGCTGGAGCGAGCGCTCCTGGAGGTCACGCGCCCGGCCGGTCACCCGAGCAACGGGCCCTAGACCCGCGCGGTGCCGACCGAGGCTCTTCTCCTCGCCCTCGGAGCGGCCGCCCTGCACGCGCTCTGGAACCTGCTGCTCGCGGGCGCCCGGGACATCGCCGCCGTGGCCGCCGTGATGCTCGCGACGAGCGTCGTCGTCTTCGCGCCGGTCGCGGCCCTCACGTGGCAGGTGAGCTGGGAAGCCGCACCGTACATCGCGGGCTCGGCGGCGCTGCAGCTCACCTACTTCACGCTCCTGGTCGCGGCCTACGAGCGCTCCGAGCTGAGCCTCGTGTACCCGATCGCCCGCGGGCTCGCTCCGGTGATCACCCTCGTCGTCTCCACCGCTGCTCTCGCCGCCTCACCCTCGGCCGGCCAGGCGCTCGGCGTCGTCGCGATCGGAATCGGGGTCCTGCTCGTCAGGGGGCTCGGCCGGCGAGTCGATCCGAGAGGCGTCGCCCTCGGCTGCGCGATCGCCGCCTGCATCGCCGGCTACACGCTCGTCGACAAGGAGGGGCTCCAGCACGCGGAGCCGGTCTCGTACTTCGAGCTCGTCTCGCTCGGCACGCTTCCGTACGTGGGGGTGGTGGCCTGGCTGAAGGGGCCCAAGGCGCTTCGGGCGGAGGTACGGCCGCGTGCCGTGATCGCAGGGATCGCCGGCTTCGTCGCCTACGCGCTCGTGCTGGCCGCCCTCGAGCTCGCCCCGGCCGCGGCCGTCGCCGCGGTCCGGGAGACGAGCGTCGTGATCGCGACCGCGCTCGCGGCCGCCGTGCTCAAGGAGTCGGTCGGCCTCCGTCGCCTGGCCGGCGCCGCCGTCGTCGCCGGCGGAGTCGCGCTGATCGCGCTCTCGTAGCAGCCCTCAGTCGCGGCGGGCGACGAGGCGCGCGGCCTGCGCCTTCTTGCGGGCGGCCTTGTTCGGGTGAATCGCCCGCCTGGCGGCTGCCCGGTCGAGCGTGCGCACGAGCTCGCGGTGCTCCGCCGCGATCGCCGCTTCGTCGCCGTCCTCGACGGCACGCGCGAGCCGCTTGTAGAGCGTCTTCGCACCCGAGCGCCAGCGGAGGTTCTCGAGCCGCTGGCGGGCGGCCGTTCGGACGCGTCGTTCCTGCTGCTTGATGTTGGGCATAGCGTGACGTTGCCTGGGCGGCAGCCCAGGCCAGACGATGGTAGCAGGCGCCGGGCCGCCGCGGTGCGGCCCTCGCCCGCTCCTCTTCCTATACTCGCCGGCGTGGCCGGGGGAGATGGCGAGGGCGACGACGCGCTGAGCCGGCCGGTCGAGCGGCGCCGTCTCGCCCGCTCGACCGCGATCTTCTCGCTCGCCACGGCCGGCTCGCGCGTGCTCGGGCTGGTGCGGGAGATCGTCGTGCGGCGGTACTTCGGCGTCGAGGGCCCGATCAACGCGTTCACGGTCGCGTTCCAGATCCCGAACCTCGTGCGCTCGCTCGTGGCCGACCAGGCGCTCTCGTCGGCGTTCGTACCCGTCTTCAGCGAGCTGCTCGAGAAGGGCGAGCGCGCGCGGGCCTGGCGCGTCGCGTCGAGCCTCTTCTTCATCTTTCTGCTCGGCCTGAGCGCCCTGACCGCGGCGTTCATGCTGCTCGCGCCCTGGATCATGCGCCCCTTCGGCTACGAGGACGAGCAGGCCGATCTCGTCGTCGGCCTCTCGCGGGTGCTCTTCCCGACCGTCGTCCTGCTCGGCGTCTCGGGAGTGATCGTCGGGATCCTGAACAGCTACGAGCACTTCACCGTGCCGGCGCTGAGCCCGATCCTCTGGAACCTCGCGATCATCGTCGGCCTCGTCGTCGGTGTGCCGCTCACGGAGAGCGAGACCACCGAGCTCTACATCTACGCGGGCAGCGTGCTCGCCGG
>JBBILK010000128.1:0-7575 GCA_037444965.1 Actinomycetota bacterium
GATGGGGCCGCCGGGCGGCGTCAGACCCGCGAAGCCTGGGGATGACGGCAAACGCCGCTCGGCTCCCCGTCCCGGCTCAGGACGCGTAGGCGTCGACGCCCCGCTTGGCGAGCCCGCGGGCGATCACGAGCCGCTGGATCTCGCTCGTGCCCTCCCAGATCCGGTCGACTCGCACCTCGCGGTAGAGCCGCGCGACCGGGTTGTCGGTTCGGTAGCCGCGCCCGCCGAACACCTGCAGCGACCGGTCGACCACGCGGCCCGCCATCTCGGACGCGTAGAGCTTCGCCATCGCGACCTTGCCGTGCACGAGCTTCCGGTTCTCCTCGACGTCGAAGGCGTGGGCGGCGTGGTAGGTCATGAGCCGCGCCGCGAGCAGCTCCGTCAGGCAGTCGGCGAGCTGGAACGAGACGCCCTGGAACTCCCCGATCGGCTGGCCGAACTGCACGCGCTCCTTCGCGTGGGCGGAAGCCAGCTCGAGGCTTCTCGCCGCGGCGCCGCAGCAGCGGGCGGCGATGAAAAGCCGCTCGATCGTGAACCACTCCTTCGCACCCTCGTTGCCGCCGGACGGAACGCGGTTTCGATCCGGCACCCGGCAGCTCTCGAACAGGATCTCGGGATGGTGATCGAGGTACGGGTCGTGGAGGAAGCCGGGCGTGAACTTGATCCGCAGCCCGGGAGCGTTCGGCTCGACGAAGAAGAGCGTCTGCTCTCCCTCGGCGACCGCGAGCACGACGTAGTAGCCGGGCTCGCCCTGGCTCGTCACGAACCACTTCTCGCCGGTGATCAGCCAGTCGTCGCCGTCGCGAACGGCCGTCGTCTGGATGCTGCCGACGTCGGAGCCCGCCCCCGGCTCGGTGATCGCCCACGCACCGTGGTGCTCGCCCCGGAAGACCGGAGTAAGGAACCGCTCGACCTGCTCCGGGGTCGCCATCTCGTAGAGCTCTCGCGGGCCGCGGTTCGCGACGACGAAGCCAAGCCCGTTCGTGCACCTGCCGGCCTCCTCCTCGAGCGCGACCTGCCCGAGCATCGAGAGGTCGCGGCCGCCGACCTCCGCCGGCATGTTCAGCATCGCGAACCCGGCCTCCCGTGACTTGCGCCGGAGATCGCCAATCGCGCCCGGGTCGATCGCCCCGGCTCTCGCGATCTCCTGCTCGAGCGGGTAGACCTCGGTCTCGACGAACTGCCGAGCCCGCTCCTTGAGCGCGCGGATGTCGTCGGGCAGCTCGGGAACGACCAGCATGGAAACCTCCTCGTCTGTCAGCCGCAGTAGCGCATCGCCGCCACCGCGAGTCCCTGCGCGCAGGCGACGAGCCCGTCGACCGGGACGTACTCGTCGATCGTGTGGGCGACGCTCCGTCCGTCCGGCGCGAACCCGGGCGGACCGTACGCGATCGCAGGCGTGCCGCCGAGCCGGGTGAAGGTGGCCCCGTCGTACCAGGAGTCGAGACCGGAGAGCCGGCCGGGACGGCCGATGTCCGCGGTCGCCGTCGACATCACCGAGACGATCGGGTCGTCGGGCGGGATCTCGAGCGACATCACCCGGTTCGGCCACCACTCGACCGCGGGCGGGTTCGCCGCCAGCCACGGATCGGCGGCGGCGGCCGTCGCGATCCACTCGTCCACCTCGCGCTCGACCGCGAACGTCCATCCCTCCTCGTCGGTCTGCTGCGGCACGCAGAGGACCGCGATCGTGATCCGGCACTCGGCCGGATACGTGACCGCCCATTCGCCCGCGGAGATCATCGTCGGCAGGATGTCGGGGACGCTCAGGCGCGGATGGCGCAGGTCGGAACGCCGCGACCACTCCTCCCGCAGCCGTCTCATCGCGTCGAGCACGACCTGGGCCTTCTCGATCGCGTTCACCGCGCCGCCCTCGCTCCAGTGCGGCTGGAACACCTCCGCATGCCCGGGCCGGCCGGGCACGGTGACGACCGCGTAGCTCGTGCCTCGGCAGGAGATCCAGACGTCGAAGCCGGTGGGCTCCGTCACGATGCCGGCGTCGGCCCTGATTCCCTTGAGGACGAGCGCGAGCCCGCCGGCGCCGGAGGACTCCTCGTCGGTGTTCGTCGTCACGAGCAGGTCGCCGGCGAGCTCGACTCCCCACTCGGCCAGCACCTCGGCGGCGAGCACCATGCAGGCGATGCCGCCCTTCATGTCGCACGAGCCGCGGCCGTAGAGGTTCCCGTCGCGGACCTCGGCTCTGAACGGGTGGCTCGTCCACTGGTCGATCGGCTCGGCGGAGACGGCGTCGATGTGGCCGTTGAAGAGGAGGCTCTTCCCGCCGCCGGCGCCGGGGAAGCGGGCGACGAGCTGGGGCCGGCCCTCGAAGCCCATGCCTGGCTGGTAGAGGGGCTTGCCGACGAAGTCCGCCCGGTCCGGCTCGAAGAGCTCGACCTCGGCTCCCGCCCGGCGCAGCCGCTCGCCGAGGTACTCCTGGAGCTCGCGCTCCTGGCGGGGCGGGTCGTCAGGGTTGCGCGCGGTCGTGTCGAAGCCGATCAGCGTCGAGGCGAGCTCGACGAGCTCGTCCCGGCGGGCGGCGATCTCGCCGACGATCTCCCCTTCCCTCTCGCTCAGTGGCATGGCGCAACTCTAGTCGGGGCGACTACGATGCGGCCGGTGAAGGCGGCCGTCCTCTACGAGTTCAACGAGCCACTCGTCGTCGAGGAGCTCGAGCTCGACCCGCCGAAGGCCGGCGAGGTGCAGGTGCGTATGGCGGCGAGCGGCGTCTGCCACTCGGACCTCCACGTCGTGCAGGGGATCCACCCGACGTCGCTCCCCGTCGTCCTCGGGCACGAGGGGGCCGGAGTGGTCGAGAGCGTGGGCGCCGGCGTCACGAACGTGAAGGCGGGCGACCACGTGATGCTCACGTGGCTCCCCTATTGCGGGCGCTGCCGCTACTGCGCGGCCGGGCGACCGAACCGGTGCGAGAACGTCGCCTGGTACGACGCGACGATGGAGGACGGGACCTGCCGCTTTCGCCTCGGCGAGCAGCGGATTCACCACTACAACACCTCCTCGTTCGCCGAGCGCTCCGTCGTCCCCGCCCAGACCGCGATTCCCGTCGACCCGTCGCTGCCGCTCGCCGAGCTCGCGCTGATGGGCTGCGCCGTGATGACGGGCGTCGGCGCCGCGCTCAACACCGCTCGGGTCCGGCCGGGCGACACGGTCGCGGTCGTCGGCTGCGGCGGCGTCGGCCTGAACGTCGTCCAGGGCGCCCGGATCGGCGGCGCGTCGACGATCATCGCAGTCGACGTCGTTCCTGCCAAGCTCGAGCTCGCGCGCGAGCTCGGAGCGACGCACACCGTCGACGCGTCGGGCGGCGACGCCGTCGAGGCGGTGCGGGAGCTCTCGGGCGGTGGCGTCGACTACGCCTTCGAGGCGATCGGCCGCCCGCAGACGATCGAGCTCGCGCTCGGGCTGGCGGGGCGCGGCGGCCATGCGATCCTCGTCGGCATGGCACCGCCCGAGGCCAGGATCCCGCTCGATGCACTCACGCTGACGCTCGAGGAGCGCGGCGTGCGCGGCTGCTGGTACGGGTCGTGCGTGCCGCTCCGCGACTTCCCGCTGCTGATCGACCTCTACCGCTCGGGCGCACTCAGGCTCGACCCGCTGATCACGCGCTGCTCGCTCGAGGACGTGAACGAGGCCTTCGCCCGCATGGAGCGCGGCGAGACGGCACGCAGCGTGATCGTCTACGACCTGTAGGTGATCCGCTCGCGCAGGAGCTCGACCAGCTCGGGGCTCCCGGCGAAGATCGGCTCGGGAACCTTGTCGCGCTCCATCAGCTCGGAGAGGTCGACCGGCCGCCCGGACGCGTAGACGAGCACCCCGCCGGTACGCTCGAGCAGAAGCGAGGGAAACGCGAGGTCCCACAGGTTCACGGCCGGGTCGAAGAACAGCCCGGAGACGGCGCCCTTCGCGACCAGGCAGAGCTGGTAGATGGGGGCGCCGAGGCAGTAGATGCGGCCCGGGAAGTCGACGTCGAACGTCCGCTGGTGGTTCGTCGGCCCGAAGATGAACGTGTTCGGCTCGAGCTCCGCCGCCGGCTTCGGCTGGAGCTCCTCCTCGTTGCAGAAGGCGGGCCCGGTCTCGTCCGCCCAGAAGAGCTCGCGGGTAACCGGGTTGACCGCAGCCCCTGCGAGCGGGCGGCCGCTCTCCAGCAGGCAGACGGCAGGCACCCAGAGCGGGAGCCCGGCGACGAACGCCCGGCTGCCGTCGAGCGCATCGACGACCCAGGCGCGCGTCTCTCCGGGCGCGGGAGCCCGCGACTCGTCCGTCTCCTCACCGATGTAGCCGTAGCCGGGCGCGAGCGCCGTCAGGGACAGGCGCAAGAAGCTCTCGACTGCCGCGTCGGCTTCCGAGACGACGCTCAGGTCGGCCTTCACCGATCTCGAGACCTTCCCGTAGTAGAGGAGGGCGAGCTCGCCCGCCTCCTCGACGACCTGCTTGATGTCGGCGATCGCGACGGTCATCGCACGGCAGCCCTCGGATGGAACGCCAGCAGCGCGTCCGAGATCTCCTGGCTTCCCCGGATGGTCAGGTCGACGGCTCGGGCGAGCGAGTGGCGGGTCATGCTGCTGGTCGCGGCGGCGACGCCGAGCGCGGCGACCACCCGTCCGCTCGCGTCCCGGACCGGAGCCGCCACCGAGGTCGTCCCGATCTCCCCCTCCTCGCGGCTGACGGCGTACCCTCGCTCCCGGATCGCCTCGAGCTCGTCCGCAAGGGAGGCGGCGTCGGTGATCGAGCTCGGCGTCAGCCCCCGCAGCCCCGTCGCGAGCAGCGCCTCGACGGTGGGCGCCGGGGCGAACGCGAGCAGCACCTTGCCGGTGCTCGTGCAGTTCGCCGGCGCGCGGACCCCCATGCGGGTGATGAAATGCATCGTCCGGTCGGAGTCGCGCCGCTCGATGTAGACGATGTCGGGCACGTCGAGGACGGCGACATGGCAGCCTGCCCCGGTCGCGTGATGCAGGCGCTCGAGCGGCAGGAGGGCCGCCCGGTGGAGATCGCTCGAGGTCGCGGCGAGGTTCCCGAGGCGGTAGAGGAGCAGCGACAGCTCGTAGCGCCGCGTGGCCCGGTTCTGCTCGAGGAGACCGCTTCGGCAGAGGGCCGTGAGCAGGCGGTGCGCGGTCGAGTTCGCGATCCCGAGCCGGGTCGCCACCTCGGTCAGGGCGAGGCTGTGGCGGCCCGGGAGGAAGAGGTGCAGGATCTGGGCGGCCCGTTCCACGGACGCGACCGAGTCGCGTCCGGCGTGAGCGAGTGCCCCCTGCGAGATCCGAGCTGTTGCCACCGAGCGCTCCCTTCTCGATCAGGGCCAGATGCTGACACGCTCCCGATGCAGGTGCAAGGAGGAAGCAACCGTTTCCGCGAAGCGGAAACGGTGCGCACGCATGCAGGCAAGACGACTCTAGAATCGGTGGGCGCTCGGCGCGGTGCGGAGGACTGGCCTCCGACGGCAGCGACCACGAAGGGGGTCTTGGAATGAAGCTCGGTGTCTTTCTCCCGGTCTCCGGTCGGGCTGCGGTTCCCGAGGTTCTGACCGAGGCCGCCCGGCAGGCCGAGACGCTCGGCTTCGACTCGGTCTGGGCCGCGGAGCGGATGGTGAATCCCTGGGAGATGACGACCCGCTACCCGTACAGCGCGACGGAGTCGTGGTTCGTGCCGCCGGAGAGCCCGTTTCTCGAGACGCTCACCGCGCTGACGTATCTCGCCGGCGTGACGGAGAGGGTTTCGCTCGGTGCCAGCGTGATCGTCTTGCCGTACCGGCACCCGCTGTTCACGGCCAGGGTCGCGACCTCGATCGACACGCTCTCGAACGGACGGCTCATCCTCGGGGTCGGGATCGGCTGGATGGTCGAGGAGTTCGACGCCCTGGGCGTGCCGTTCAAGGCGAGGGCCGGCATGTCGGAAGAGCAGCTCCAGATCTTCAACCTGCTCTGGAGCGAGGAGCGGCCGAGCTTCCAGGGCCGCCACTACCAGTTCCCGGCGGTCGCCGTCAATCCGCGCCCCGTCCAGCAGCCGCGCTTCCCGATCTGGGTCGGCGGGGAAAGCGAAGCGGCCCGCCGCCGGGCCGGCCGGTACGCAGACGCCTGGTTCTCGTACTTCGTGAAGATCACCCCCGAGGATCTCGCCGCCCGCTTCGGGCAGGTGCGCGAGTTCGCGGCCGAGGCGGGCCGGGACCCGGACGAGGTCAAGCTCTGCTGCTGCCGGCCCGTCGAGGTCACGGCCGAGCCGGTGCCGCAGACCGAGGAGGACCTCCGGGGTACGCCGGAGCAGCTCGTCGAGGCGCTCAAGCGGTACGAGGCCGTCGGCGTGCAGCACATGGCCCTCCAGTTCATGGTCGGGCGCTGGCCGGAGCGTAAGGAGCAGATTCAGCGATTCGGCGAGGAGGCCATTCCGGCGCTGCAGAGCTAGCGTCCAGTTGCGGGCAGCTCGGCTCGACCGGAGCTCGATCGTGAGAAGTGCAGCGGAGGTCCCGCTTTCCTACAACGCGGTGGACATCCTCGAGCGCAACCTCGAGTCGCGCGCGGACAAGGTCGCCCTCTACAGCCCTGACCGATCGCTCACCTTTCGTGAGCTCTCGGCGGAGGCGAACCGGCTCGGCAACGCGCTGACGGCGAAGCTCGGGGTCCGCTTCGGAGACTTCGTCGGCATCCTGTCGCCCGACTGCGCGGAATGGGTGGCGTCCTTCTTCGGGATCGTCAAGGTCGGCGGTGTCGCAGTCGGCCTGAACACCATGCTGACGCCGAGCGAGTACGCCTACATCCTCGGCGACTGCCGCGCCCGCGCGCTGATCGTCCACGAGTCGCTCCTCCCCCTGGTCGAGGAGATCCGGGACGGGCAGCCCTTCCTCGAGCACGTGGTCGTGATCGGAACGCCCGCCCGAGGCGGAGACCCGACCTACGAGGCGCTGATCGGCGACCAGCCGGGCGAGCTCGCCCCCGCGCCGACGCACCGCGACGACCTCTGCATGCTGAACTACTCGAGCGGTACGACCGGGGAGCCGAAGGGCATCCCGCACGCGCACAAGGACCTGCCGCTCAGCGCGCAGCTGTACGGCGTCGACGCGATCGGGATCACGGAGGACGACCGCAACGCGAGCGTCGCGAAGCTCTTCTTCACGTACGGTGCGGGCGGGAACCTGATCTACGCCTGGTACGCCGGCGCGAGCATCGTCGTCTCCCCCGCCTCGTTCTCGAACGCGGCGAACCTGCTCGAGCTGCTCGACCGGTTCCGGGCGACGGTCTTCCACGGCGTGCCGACGGCCTACGCCACCATGATGGCCGTCGACGGCTTCACGGAGCGGTTCGACCTCTCGTCGCTTCGCCTGTGCATCTCCGCGGGCGAGGCCCTGCCCGCGTCGATCTGGCACGACTGGAAGCGGCACACCGGGCACGAGATCGTCGAGGGGATCGGCATGACCGAGACGCTCGCGCTCTTCCTGACGAACCGTCCCGGCGACGTCCGTCCCGGCTCGACCGGCAAGCCCGTGCCCGGCTTCGAGGTCAAGGTCGTCGACGACGACGGACAGCCGGTCCCGCCGGGCGAGACGGGCTACCTGATGGTCAGCGGCGAGAC
>JBBILK010000129.1:0-7568 GCA_037444965.1 Actinomycetota bacterium
GCCGAACTGGTCGAGGAGCTTGGAGCTCTTCGCCTTCTCGCCCGGGGGGGCGGCGCCCGCGACGCCCTGCTGGCGGCGGCCGGGGCCGGAGAGCATGCGGATGATCTCGTTGCGGATCTTCTCCGCGTCCGCGTCGAAGTCGAGCAGGATCCGGGCTGCGACGCCCTCGTTCTCGCGGACGAGGCCGAGCAGGATGTGCTCGGTGCCGATGTAGTTGTGGCCGAGCGAGAGCGCCTCGCGCAGCGCGAGCTCGAGCACCTTCTTCGCGCGCGGCGTGAACGGGATCTGCCCGGTCGTGACCTCGTCGCCTTGCCCGACGATGCGGGCGACCTGGGCCCGGACCTCCTCGACGGTGATGTCGAGGCTCTCGAGCACGCGCGCCGCCAGCCCCTCCTCTTCGCGGAGGAGCCCGAGCAGGATGTGCTCGGTGCCGATGTAGTTGTGCTTGAGGGCGCGGGCCTCGTCCTGCGCGAGAACGACGACCTGTCGTGCTCTCTCGGTAAAGCGTTCGAACACGCTTCCAGCCTTTCCGTCGCGGTCGCCCTCCTATCGTAGCGGACGCCCTCCGGGGCGCAGGCTACGGCCGGACGAGGCGGTAGGGTCTCGCGGTGGCGATCGAGACGACCCTCCGACCGCGCGGGCCCTACTCGCTCCGGCTGTCGGCTCGGCATGCGAACGACCGCACGCGCGCCTTCCGGGACGGCCTGCTCACCTGCGTCTTCGAGGCCGGTGGAGCGCCCGCGCTCGCCCGCGTCTGGCAGGGGCGCGACGGCGCCCTTCGCGTCCGCCTCGAGAGCGAGGCGCCCGAGGCGGCGCTCGACGAGCTCCGCTTCGTGCTCGCCGTCGGCGACGACCACACGGAGTTCCTGCGCCGCTTCCGCTCGGACCCCTTCGTCGGCCGCGCGACCGTCCGGCTGCGCGGCCTGCGGCCGCTCCGGACGGCGACCGTGACCCACTCGCTGCTGCGTGCCCTCTGCGGACAGCTGATCGCCGCCCGCGAGGCGAGGCGGATCGAGGCCCGGATCGTCCGGCGCTGCACCGTCGAGCACGCGGGCCTGAACCTGCCACCGACGCGCGGCGACTTCGCGCCGCGAAGCCCGGCCGCCCTCTGCGCGCACGGCCTCGTCGCCCGCAAGTCCTCCGCGCTCGTCCGGATCTCGCGCGCGTGGGACCTGGAACGGCTGCGCGCCGTCCCGACCGGCGTCGCCGTGCGGCGTCTCGTCGAGGAGCGCACGCTGGGGCCGTGGTCGGCCGGCGTCATCTGCCTCGAGGGCCTCGGGCGCTACGAGCACGGCCTCGTCGGCGACCTCGGCCTGATCAAGCTCTGCACGCGCCTCCACGGCCGCGAGGCGACGGCCGAGGACACGGCCGAGCTGCTCGCGCGCTACGGCGAGTGGCAGGGTCTCGCGAGCGTCTACCTGCTCGCGAGCGCGTAGGGGCCGGGCCTGTCCGGCGTAGGGGCCGGACCTGTCCGGCCCTAAAACCGCCGCCAGCTCTCGCGGCTCAGGAAGAAGCCGTGGTCGGCAGCGTTCGTGCACGTCAATCCACTTCGTCGCGACGTGCACGTGAACGGCCCCCGCGTCCACGTCTTGCCGTAGCCGAGGATCCGCGCTCCCGGGTCGATCGCGGTGTCGCCGTGGCAGACGATGCCGGCGCGGCCGGTCCGAGCCAGCGAGAGCGAGTCGCCCCACTCGAGGTCGAAGCACCCGGCCGGCCGCTTGGGCTTCGGCTTCAGGCCGCTGCGGATGTCGCAGCGCAGGTACGCAGGCCCGGACGAGTAGACGCAGCCGATATTCCCGGACGGCGTCCGGAAGGAGGCGAAGGCGCCGTCGGCCGAGCCGGGGTGAGCGAGCGCGACCGTGGCGAGCGCGGCGAGCAGCCCGGCCGCCGACACGACCGCGAGCCGCTTGCTCCGTGTGGTGCAGCTCATCCCTCGGATACGGGCAGCATAGGCCGGGCGGCGGCCATTGCGGAGGTCGCGAGCGCGCCCCAACGGCGGTAGGCTCCCTCGGGCAGAGCGGTAGCGTCTCGAAGGGAGGGTGTCATGCCCGGTGTGCATCGCGCCGACACCGTTGGCTCGTTGTTGCGGCCCGCCTACTTGCTCGACGCGCGGCGGGCGTTCGAGGAGGGGCGCATCGACGCGGCGGAGCTCAAGCGCGTCGAGGACCGCGCGGTCGACGCGGCGATCGCGCTCCAGGAGGGCGTCGGCCTCGATGTCGTGAGCGACGGCGAGCTGCGCCGCTTCTCCTTCTTCGACCACCTGCTCACGCAGATCGATGGCATGAGCCCGACCCCCGGGATGGGCGTCGCCTTCCACGGGGAGCGCCCGGAGGATCTGTGGGACTTCCACAGCCCGGTCGTGGCGGTCGACAAGATCAGCCGCAAGCGGATGATGACCGTCGAGGAGTTCAGCTACGCGCGCGCGGTCGCCCGCCGGCCGGTGAAGGCGCTCCTTCCGAGCCCGGTGCTGCTCTACTGCACGTGGTCGCCGGAGCTCTCGCGGGAGGCCTACTCGGACCCGTACGAGCTGTTCGCCGACGGCGCCCGCCTGATGCGGGAGGAGGCGGAGGAGCTCGCCCGGCTCGGCTGCACGTACATCCAGGTCGACTCGCCCGACCTGGGGACCCTCGTCGACCCCGAGAACCGCGGCCTGCGCGAGTCGATGGGGATGCCCACCGAGCGGACGCTCTCCGAGGGCGTGGATCTCATCAACTCCGTCGCGGACGTGCCGGGCGTGACCTTCGGCCTCCACCTCTGCAAGGGGAACTACCAGGGCAAGTGGATCGCCTCCGGCGGCTACGAGCTGCTCGCCGAGAGCGTCTTCGCGCGGGCGACGAACTACGACGTCTTCCTGCTCGAGTACGACGACCCCCGCTCGGGATCGTTCGAGCCGCTGGCGACGGTGCCCGACGACAAGGTGGTCGTGCTCGGCCTCGTCTCGAGCAAGCGTCCCGAGCTCGAGCCGCTCGACGCGATCGTCGGGCGGATCGACGAGGCAGCTCGCTACCACCCGAAGGAGCAGCTCGCGATCTCGACCCAGTGCGGCTTCGCCTCGGTCGTGATCGGCGCGAACCCCGTCGACGAGGACGTGCAGGAGGCGAAGCTGCGGCTCGTGGCAGACGTGGCCGACGCCGTCTGGGGGTAGGCGAGCTCAGCCGGCGGTATCGAGCACCTCGACCAGCTCGGCGATCGCCCGCACGTCGGCGTCTGTGACCCCGTCGAGCACGATCGGCTCGTAGCCGCGAGCCGTCGTGTCTGGCTCGAGACGGATCGAGGCGTGGCGCGAGCCTCCGTCGTCGGCCGGCACCTTCGTGCTCCGGTAGACCTTGACGGTGTAGCTCCCGCCGTGGTCGGGGTCGGAGACATCGCGGTGCTCGACGAGCAGGAGGCGACCGTCGCGCGATCCCTCGACGGGGGCTCGGAAGACGCAGTAGGCCCCGTTCGGAATGCGGCGGTTCATCGACTCGCCGACGACCTTCGCCACGAAGAGACCCCGCCCTGGCAGCACGCGGCCGGTCGTTACGACCCAGGCCTCGGGCTCCGGTTCCTGTGTCTCGCTGAAGCCGCCGGCAGCCACCGCGAGGTCGTACAGGGGCACGCAGTTCTCGTACGGCCTGGCCTCCTCCGGACCCAGCACACAGAACGGGACCGCCTCGGCCGGCCCGGCGTGGACGACCTCGAGACCGAGCAGCTCGGCCTGCTCGAGCACCGTCAGCGTCGCCTGCTCCTGCTTGTCCGGCGGATAGCCGTACTTGCGGAGGATCCGTCGCACCATCCGCCGCAGGTTGGCGCGGACGCTCTCCCGCACCGTCCAGTCGATCGTCGCGTTGCGCCGCACGGTCTCGGCCAGCTCGCGGGCGATCGACCGCAGTGTCTCCTCGCCGAGCACCGCCACCGCCGAGTCGTTCGTCTCCAGCGCGTCGTAGAACGCGAGCTCCTCGTCCGAGAGCCCGAGTTGTGCACCGCGCCGATGCGCCTCTCGCATCTCCTTCGCGAGCGCGATCAGCTCCTCGATCACCTGCGCTGTCTCGATCGCCCGGTTCTGGTAGCGACGCATGGTGGCGTCGAGCAGCTCGCTGAAGGCGCGCGACTCGACCAGATGAGTGCGAGAGCGCGTCCTCAGCTCGTCGTTCAGGAGCTTGCGCAGGAGCTCCACGGCGAGGTTCTTCTGGGGAAGCTCGCGAACCTCGGCCATGAACTCGTCCGAGAGGATCGAGATGTCGGGCTTCGAGAGCCCGGCCGCCGCGAAGACGTCGATGACGCCCTTCGGGGCGATCGCCGAGGAAACGATCTGGCGGATGGCGTGGTCGAGATCCTCCTCGGAGCGCTCCCGGCTCGTCTCGGTCTTGACGAGCGCCGCTTTCACCGTCTGGAAGAAAGCCACCTCGTCGCGGATCTCGATCGTCTCCGCCCGGGGAACCGCGAGCGCGAAGGCTTTCGAAAGCTCGACCACCGCCTTGACGAACCGCTCCCTCCCGTCGGGCTGGGCGAGGACGTGCTCCTGCGCCGCCGGGAGGAGCTGCATCCGCTCGCCGGCCGATCCGGCGAGGTAGCCCGAGTAGTCGAAGCCGTGGAAGAGGTCCCGGCAGACTTCGTACCGCTCGAGCATGAGCGCGACCGCTTCGCTCTGGTCGCCAGCCGTCCTTCCGCGCCCGCCACTCTCCGTGCGACCCGTTCCCCCGCTCTCCGTGTACGTCGCCAGCGCGGCCTTCAGCTCGTGGGCGAGCCCCAGGTAGTCCACGACCAGACCGCCGGGCTTGTCCCGGAAAACGCGGTTGACCCGGGCGATCGCCTGCATCAGGCCGTGCCCCCGCATCGGCTTGTCGACGTACATCGTGTGGAGGCTCGGCGCGTCGAAGCCGGTCAGCCACATGTCCCGAACGATCACGACCTTGAAGGGGTCCTCGGGATCGCGGAAGCGGTCGGCCAGGCGCTCGCGTCGCAGCTTGTTGCGGATGTGCCGCTGCCACTCGACGGGATCCGACGCCGAGCCCGTCATGACGACTTTGAGCACGCCCTCGTCGTCCCCCTTGGCGTGCCACCCGGGCCGGAGCTC
The DNA here is from genome assembly GCA_037444965.1 of Actinomycetota bacterium. Lineage (GTDB taxonomy): Bacteria > Actinomycetota > Thermoleophilia > Gaiellales > Gaiellaceae > JBBILK01. The sequence goes on from JBBILK010000129.1 coordinate 5,057, forward strand.
GAGGAGCTCGTCGTGGAGGTCGACGCAGATGCGACGGCTCATGCAGACGACCATCGCCTTGCCGTCGATCGCCGCGAGCCGCGCCTCGAAGTGCTCGACCAGATCCTTCGCGATCAGAGCCAGGCGCTTCTCGGAGCCGACGACAGACTCGAGCTGGGCCCACTTCGTCTTCAGCCTCTCGACCCGCGCGACCTCCTCGCCCTCGGTCACCTCCTCGAACTCCTCGTCGAGGCGGGGCTTCTCCTCCTCGGGGAGATCGAGCTTCGCGAGCCGGCTCTCGAAGTAGATCGGGACGGTGGCGCCGTCCTCGACCGCCCGCTGGATGTCGTAGACGTCGATGTAGTCGCCGAACACGGAGCGGGTGTCGCGGTCGTCGAGCTCGACTGGCGTCCCGGTGAAGCCGACGAAGGTCGCCCCCGGAAGCGCGTCGCGCATGTGCCGCGCGAAGCCGTCGATGAAGTCGTACTGGCTGCGGTGCGCCTCGTCGGCGATGACGACGACGTTCCGCCGCTCGGTGTAGGGGCCGGACCTGTCCGGCCCGTCGTCGGCCAGGAACTTCTGGATCGTGGTGAAGACGACCCCGCCCGAGGCGACCTGGAGCAGCTTCCGCAGGTGCTCCCGGCTCTCCGCCTGGACCGGCGTCTGTCGCAGAAGCTCCTGGCACGACACGAAGACACCGTGGAGCTGGCCGTCGAGGTCGTTGCGGTCGGTGATGACGACGATCGTCGGGTTCGCGAGTGCCGGGTGGAGCACGAGCTTCCCGGAGTAGAACGCCATCGTCAGGCTCTTTCCCGACCCCTGCGTGTGCCAGACGACGCCGGCCCGCCGGTCGCCGTCCGGGCTCGCGGCGCGGATCGTTGTCTCGACGGCCTTGCGGGTGGCATGGAACTGGTGGTAGGCGGCGATCTTCTTCGCCACGAGCGGCCCCTCGTCGGCGAAGACGACGAAGTGGCGGACGAGGTCGAGGAACCGCTCCTTCTCGAAGACCCCGCGTGCGAGCACCTCGAGCTGGTTCGCCGTCGCCGGCGCGAGCCTCTCGCCCTCGATCGTCCGCCACGGCAGGAACCACTCGCGGGGCGCCGTGAGCGAGCCCAGGCGCGCCTCGACGCCGTCGGAGACGACCAGGAGCTCGTTGAAGGAAAACAGGGTCGGCAGCTCGGCCTTGTAGGTCTGGAGCTGGTTGAACGCCGACCACACGGTCGCGTCCTCGTCGGCCGGGTTCTTCAGCTCGACGATCGCGAGCGGCAGCCCGTTGACGAAGACGGCCACGTCCGGCCGGCGGTGGGCCTGGCCCTCCGCGACGGGGAGTTGATTGACGGCGAGCCAGTCGTTCCGGCCCGGGTTCTCGAAGTCGACGAGCACGATGGGAACGCCGCGCACGCCGCCGCCGGGCCGTGGGACCTCCGTCTCGATGCCGTTCACGAGCAGCCGATGTACGCGCCGGTTCTCCGCGACGAGCGACGCGGACTCCACGCGGAGCAGCCGCCGCTCCGCCTCCTCGAGAGCGGCCGGGGGAGCATCGGGGTTCAGGCGCTCGAGCGCGGCCCGAAGCCGATCATCAAGGATCACGTCCCGGTGGTCCTCGCGAATGTCCGGCCCACCGCGGACCTCGTAGCCGAGGGAGGCGAGCCACTCGAGCAGGGCCTCCTCGACGACGCTCTCGGCATAGGGATGACGGCTCATCGAACCAAGCGATCCTTTGGTTGCGCGAACCGTAACTAAAGGATGAGGCCGTTTCCTTTAGTTACGCCATCTCTGTCACCGGCGGGACTCGGTGGGCGTCGACGTACGAGCGAAGCCAGGGCTCGACGAGCTCCTGGACGCCTTGCGTGATTCCGAGCTGGAGCACTTCGTCAGCCCGCGTGAGGAAGTCCCCGTAGGCGGCGATCGCCCAGACAAGTGCGTTCTCGGCCTCGTCCGGGGCCGGTCTGTGGAGGGGCACCGGCGGATAGTGGAACCCGTCGGAGGGCACTGTGCCTGCGAACCCCTGGAGCGCTGCGAAGAGCGTGTGATGCGCGGTCGGCGAAGCCGTGCGATAGACGAGGTCGTAGAGCACCGGCAGGTCGAGGCGTTTGGCTAGCTCAGCCTCGCTCGGGTACCCCGGCTTCTTTTGCTGGAGCCTGAACCACTGCTCGATCTCTCCGAGCGTCCGCTCGACTCGGCCCCTCCAGCTCGCATCATGCGGGTCGTCGAGCGCCGCGAGGCGCCTGCGTTCCTGTGAGTACGCATGCCACAGCGCTCGCTGGAGACGCTCGTACCGCTCGATTGGATCGTCAGGCTGAACGAGCCAGAGCGAGTGCACGATCACGCTGACGAGCGAACGAACGAGCACGAGCCCGTCCTCTGAGCGCTGGGCTCCGGCGAGCCCGACGATTGACTGGAAGCAGCGGAAAGCCCGAGCGAACCCCAGCAGGAGGACAGCGTCATTGAGGTCGCGCGCCTCCTGCTGCCCTCCTGCGACATATGCGATCTCGACCAGGGCAACGAGTCGAGAGGCCACCTCTGCGGGCGC
>JBBILK010000130.1:0-7507 GCA_037444965.1 Actinomycetota bacterium
TCTTCATCGCGACGGCGAACCTCGCGGAGACGATCCCCGGGCCGCTGCTCGACCGGATGGAGATCATCCGCTTCGACGGCTACACGATCGACGAGAAGGTCGCGATCGCCCGCGGCTACCTGTGGCCGCGGCAGCGGGAGCGGAACGGCCTGCTCGAGGAGGAGGTGACCGTCTCGGACGGCGTGCTGCAGACCGTCGCCGCCGAGTACACGCGCGAGGCCGGCGTCCGCCAGCTCGAGCGGGAGCTCGGCAAGATCCTGCGCAAGACGGCGACGAGGATCGCCTCTGGCACGGCCGAGGCCCCCGTGGTCGTCGACCTCGACGCCGTCCGCGACGCGCTCGGGCGGCAGAAGTTCTTCCAGGAAGCCGCGGAGCGCACCGCCGTCCCCGGCGTCGCGACCGGGCTCGCCGTCACCGGCACGGGCGGCGACGTCCTCTTCGTCGAGGCGACCTCGATGAAGGGCCCGGGCGAGCTCGTCCTCACGGGGCAGCTCGGCGACGTGATGAAGGAGTCGGCACGGATCGCCCTCTCCTACGTTCGGGCCCACGCTGCGGAGCTCGGCATCGACGAGTCGGCGTTCGACGAGCGGACGTTCCACGTCCACGTCCCCGCCGGCGCGATCCCGAAGGACGGCCCGAGCGCCGGGATCACGATGGCGACCGCGCTCGCCTCCCTGCTCGCCGGGCGTCCGGTCAAGCACACGGTCGGGATGACCGGCGAGGTGACCCTGCAGGGGCGCGTGCTCCCGATCGGCGGCCTGAAGCAGAAGGTGCTCGCCGCCCACGCGGCCGGGCTGACCGACGTGATCCTGCCCGAGCGCAACCGGGCCGACCTCGACGACGTGCCCGAGAAGGTGCGGACGCAGATGGCCTTCCACCCGGTGATGAGCCTGGGCGAGGTGCTGGAGCTCGCCCTCGAGCCGGCGCGAGCGGTGGATGTCGCGCTGTCGTAGATGCGCGCCCGTGCCCGAGGAGGTCCGCCGGGCGGCTGACCTCCTCGAGCGCCGCTGGCTGCTCTCGATCGTCTACGCGGCGCACGAGGGCGCCGTCCGGTTCAACGAGTTTCGCTACGCGCTCGGCGACCGGATCCCCCCGCGCACGCTCGCGATGCGGCTGTCCGAGCTCGAGCGCGCGGGGCTCCTGCGGCGGACCGTGATCGAGGACGCCCGGCCGCCCCGAGCGGAGTACACCCTGACCGAGCAGGGTGAGCGCCTGAAGGCGCTTCTCGACGCGCTCCGGGAGTGGGCGGACAGCGAGCGGCCGGCACGCGACTGAACGGCTGATTCGGACACTTGTGGGCTCGGAGTCATAGTGCTACAAGTAGCACTATGAAATCGATCGGTGTGCGTCAGCTGCGCCAGCAGGCAAGCAGGTACCTCAGGGAGGTCGAGGCCGGCGAGACGATCCAGGTCACGGATCGTGGGCGGCCGGTGGCCCTGCTCGTCCCCGTGCCGGCCGACGGCCCGCTGGCGCGCCTCGCCTCGAGCGGCCGGCTGATCCCGGCGGCAGGCGATCTCCTCGAGCTCGGCGAGCCGCTCGAGCCGAAGGCCGGCGTTCCGCTGCCGAGCGATGAGCTGGCCCGGCTGCGAGAGCTCGAGCGCTGAGATGCCGGCCGTGTACCTCGACTCGTCGGCGCTCGTCAAGCTCGTGATCCGGGAGCGAGAGTCCGGGGCCTTGCGCCGTTATCTCGCGAGCGAGCCGACGCGCGTGTCGAGCTCCCTGGCGCGCGTCGAGGTGCCCCGCGCTTCTCGTCACCACGGAGAGGCTGCGCTCGTGCGGGCTCGGCGTCTACTCGAGCGGATCGGGCTCGTGCGCCTCGACGACGTCCTGCTCGACACGGCCGGATCACTCGACCTCGCAGGTCTGAGAAGCCTGGACGCGATCCACCTCGCAACCGCCCAGGCGCTCGGAGACGAGCTCGCGGCGCTCGTCACCTACGACGCTCGCATGGCCGAGGCGGCACGCCTGCTTGGGTTGCCAGTACGCGCACCGAAGTAGGGACAGGGGCATAATCGCCGAGACCGTGCGTCTGTTCGAGCCCGCTCTTGCCCCGCCCGAGGGCTCGTCCGAGCCTCCGTACTGGTTCGCGGTGCGCGAGCGGGAGATCCTCGTGGTCGAGAACGGCGGCGCGGTCGCGATCCCGCGGCTGGCCGGGCTCGACCTGATCGGCATCGAGGCCGAGGTGAGTCACTACATCGGCGCCTTCGCCGACGTCCACTGCTACGCGGTGCACCTGCGGACGGACGTCGAGCCGCCCGAGGGCATGGCGTTCGTGACGCTTCGCTCGGCGCTGCTCGGACTCGAGGAGGAGCTGGCGGGTGTCGTCGGGCTCGCGTACCAGATCGTCGACTGGGACCGGACGCACCGCTTCTGCGGGCGTTGCGGAACGCCGACCGAGGACGCGCCGGGCGAGCGGGCGAAACGCTGCCCCGCCTGCAACCTGCACGCGTGGCCGCGCGTCTCGCCGGCGGTGATCGTCCGCGTGACGCGGGGCGACGAGATCCTCCTCGCACGCGGGAGGCGCTTCCCCGATCCCGTCTACAGCGTGCTCGCCGGCTTCGTCGATCCCGGCGAGTCGCTCGAGGAGTGCGTCGCGCGGGAGATCCGGGAGGAGGTCGGCGTCGAGGTCGCGGACCTCCGCTACTTCGGCAGCCAGCCCTGGCCGTTCCCGCACTCGCTGATGGTCGCCTTCACGGCCCAGTGGGCCGGCGGCGAGCTCCGGATCGACCCGGAGGAGCTCGTCGACGCAGGCTGGTTCCGCGCGGACGCGCTGCCCGCGATGCCCCCGCGGCTCTCGATCGCGCGGAGGCTGATCGACGACTTCGTCGCGGAGCCCTCCGGGCCCGGCGCCCGATGCCGGTGAACATCGTCCTCGTCGTCGGCGACAACCACGGCCGCGGTGCCGTCGGCTGCTACGGAGGCGGCGAGGACTTCGAGACGCCTCACATCGACGCCCTCGCCGCTCAAGGCGTGCGGTTCACCCGCTTCTTCTGCTCGAACGCCTACTGCTCGGGCGCTCGCGCAACCCTCCTGACCGGACTGCTCCCTTCGCAACACGGCGTCCACAGCTGGCTTCAGGACACGCTGCTCGACTCGTGGCCGGCGGACTGGTACGCCGTGGGCGAGCTCCGCACGCTGCCGGTCACGCTTCAGGCCCGCGGATATCGCACGGCCCACGTCGGCAAGTGGCATCTGGGCTCGCCCTGGGCACGCCCCCCGGGATTCGACTCCTGGGTCTCGTTCGCCCTCGGTGACACGCTCGACTTCTACGACAACGTGGTCGTCGAGGACGGGCGCCGCCGCACGCTTGCGGGCCGGCACGTCGTCGACTACTTCACCGAGAAGGCCGTGGAGCGCATCGATCAGCTGAGGCACGAGGAGCCGTTCTTCCTGTCCGTCTGGTACGACGGCCCCTACGCACTGCCGCCGACGAACTGCGGCCCCGACCCGCGCAACCCCTACTACGAGCGGTTTGCCGGTCGCGAGTTCCACTCGGTGCCGCGCCTCCCCGTCTCGGAGACGATCATCGAGCTACTCCGGCTCGAGCGGTTTCCGGATCCCGACTACCGGGAGTACCTGTGGGAGCTCGTGCGGATGCAGAACGACCTCGCCTCGCTCGCCAACTTCGCCGCCCAGTGCGCGCTCGTCGACGAGGGCGTCGGGCGCATCGTCGCCGCGGTCGACGACGCCGGGCTCGCCGAGAGGACCCTCGTCGTCTACACGACCGATCAGGGAAACCTCTTCGGCCAGCACGGCGCCTGGGGACACGCGACGAGCTTCGTGCCGGCAGCCCTCTTCGACGAGCTGATGTGCATCCCGCTCGTCTGCCGCCAGCCGGGGACAATCCCGGACGGTCGGGTCTCCGACACGCTCGCCGGCCAGTACGACCTTGCTCCGACCCTGACGGACTGGGCCGGCTTCGGAGGCGTTGCCTACGAGCGCAGCCCGGGGCGAAGCCTCGCGCCCGTCCTTCGGGGAGAGCCCGACCTCGAGGCGCCGGACGCGGTCTTCTTCGAGCAAGAGGAAACGCGGGCCATCCGAACCGGCCGGTTCGCCTACTGGAGACGCAAGCAGGAGCTCGGCGACTTCTGGCGCGAGCTCGGCTTTTCCTGGGACGGCGGGCCTGTCCTCTACGACATGGACGCCGACGCCGGCCAGACCCGCAACGTCGCCACGGAGCCCGCGTACGCCGACGCTGTCGCGAGCCTGGATGCCCGCCTCGAGGACTTCTTCAACGCGTATGCGAATCCCCGCTACGACCTCTGGAAGGGCGGCACTGTGAAGGGCTGCGTCGACTTCCCGCAGGCCTATGTCCGCTGCTACGGCGATCACTGGCGACCCGAGGCCGAGTCGAGACCACCGTTCCGCGACTCGACTTCGATCCGCCGGAACCGGGTCAGAGCTTCTTGCGCAGGATGTCGAAGACGCCGCGGATGATCTCACGCTGGATCGACTTCCCCCTCCTCGAGCCGAGGAAGTCGCCGAGGACGTCGCCGCCGCTTCGGGCCGCGTCCGCCGCCTTCTTGTGCCGCCGCTCGGGCTTCGGCGCCTCCACCGGCTTCGCCGGCTGCTCGAGCCGGGCGGCGAGCTTCTCGCGAGCCGACTCGCGCTCTTCTCGCGTTCCGTACTTCGCGTAGAGCGGCGAGGCCTTCGCTGCTGCGGCGACGTCGTCCGCGGGCCCCATCCGCGAGGCGGGCGCGCGCATCGACGTGTGGACGACAGGTGTCGGCACGCCCGACTCGGAGAGAATCGTGACCGCGGCCTCGCCGATCCCGAGCGACGGCAGCAGCTCCTCGAGATCGTAGAAGTCCGACTTCGGATAGGTCTGGATGGCCGCCCGGAGCGCCTTCGCGTCCTCGGGGGTGAACGCACGCAGCGCGTGCTGGATCCGGTTGCCGAGCTGGGCGAGCACGTCCTCGTGCACGTCCTTCGGCACCTGCGTGCAGAAGAAGACGCCGACGCCCTTCGAACGGATCATCCGGACGGTCTGGACGATCGACTCGAGGAACGCCTTCGTGGCGCCGCTGAAGAGCAGGTGCGCCTCGTCGAAGAAGAAGACGAGCTTCGGCTTCTCGAGGTCGCCAACCTCGGGCAGCTCCTCGAACAGCTCGGCGAGCAGCCACATGAGCGCCGTCGAGAAGAGCCGGGGGCGATCCTGCACAGCGGGCAGCTCGAGGCAGGAGATGACTCCGCGCCCGTCCGGGGCGACCCGGAGCAGGTCGGCGATGTCGAGCTGCGGCTCGCCGAACAGCTCCGTGCCGCCGCCGTCCTCGAGCTCGACGAGCGAGCGGAGAAGCACGCCGATCGTCTGCGGAGCGACTCCGCCGATGCCCTGGAGCGCATCGCGGCCGCCCTCGGAGCCGAGATAGGTGAGGAGCGCCCGCAGGTCGGAGAGGTCGAGCAGCGGCAGGCCGTGCTCGTCGGCGAAGCGAAACACGAGGGCGAGGCTGTCCTGCTGGGTGTCGTTCGCGTCGAGGATCTTCGCGAGCAGCTGGGGGCCGAAGTCGGAGACCGTGGCTCGCACCGGCACCCCCGGCCCGATCCCGCCGAGCGAGAGGAACTCGACGGGGAACGCGGCCGGCTGGTACGGCAGGCCGAGCTTGCCCATCCGCTTCGGCGCCGGCCCGTCCTGCGCACCTGACGCCGAGAGACCGGAGACGTCACCCTTCACGTCCGCGGTGAAGACGCTCACGCCCTGCGCGGAGAGCTGCTCGGCGAGGATCTGCAGAGTCACGGTCTTGCCCGTGCCGGTCGCCCCCGCGATCAGGCCGTGACGGTTCATCATCGAGAGCGGCGCCCGGACGACCGCCTCCGGGACGACCGCCCCCTCGAAGACGCCGCGGCCGAAGTCGATCGAGGGGCCCTCGACGGCGTAGGCTTTCGCGATCGTCTCGCCGAAATCGGCCATGGGGAACGGGATCATAGAGGTCACGACGCTCACCGACGGCGGGCAGACCGCGCTCGAGATCTCCCGAACGGTCGCGTCGTTCCTCGACGCCGCCCGCCGCAGCCTCGACCTCGCCCTCTACGACGTCCGGCTCGACGGAGACGAGGCACAGCCGGTCGCCCGCGCGCTCGAGGAGGCCAGAACCCGCGGCGTCGCGGTGCGGATCCTCTACAACGTCGACCACCCCGGCCCCATCCCCGTGCCTCCGCCGCCGCAGGCGGTTCCCGACCTGATCGAGGCGCTCCCCGTCGCGACCAGAGCCGTCCCGGGGATCCCCGACCTGATGCACCACAAGTACGCGGTGCGCGACGGCGAGGCGGTGCTCACCGGCTCGACGAACTGGACGGAGGACTCGTGGACTCGCCAGGAGAACCTGTTCGCGGTCGTCGCGTCGCCGGCAGTGGCGGCCACCTACCGCGACGACTTCGAGCAGCTCTGGGTGTCCGGCGACGTCGCCGCCTCGGGCCTGGTCGAGCCGGACGCGCACGCCGTCGGCACCGCGCGCGTCCGGGCCTGGTTCACGCCGGGCTTCGGCGAGGCGCTCGCCCAGCGCATCGCGGACAGCATCGGCCGCGCCCGCCGCCGCATCCGCATCTGCTCGCCCGTGATCACCTCCGGGCCGATCCTCGGAACGCTCGCGCAGGTCGCCTCGGACCGGCGAGTCGACCTCGCGGGCGCTGTCGACGCGACTCAGGTCGAGCAGGTGATCGAGCAGTGGCACGAGAACGGCAACGCGAGCTGGAAGGTCCCGCTGCTCTCGGCCGTGCTCGAGCGTGCCGCGTTCGCCGGCAAGCGATCGACGCCGTGGGGCCCGGGCTCGACCCACGACTTCATGCACGCGAAGCTGACGGTCGCCGACGAGACGGTCTTCCTCGGCAGCTACAACCTCTCCCGCTCCGGCGAGTCGAACGCGGAGAACGTGCTCGAGATCGAGGACGGAGCGCTCGCCGATCGGCTCGCCGCCTACGTCGACGAGGTCCGCGGCCGCTACCCGCGGGCCAGCGTTTCGGCTCGGTAGAAGCGCTACAGACGGCCGTGGCTAGTGCGTAACCACTCGGGGCAGCGTCTTCGCTTCCTCGATCCACCGCGCGACCTGGCTCTCGACCGGCACCTGGCGCACCAGGTTCCGTGCCTCGTTCGCCTCGCCGAGCTTCGCCTGGAGGCTCGCCGCGTTGCGCTGCGCCAGCTCGGGGACGGAGTCGACCCCGGCTGCCTCGAGCAGCTCCGCGTACTGCTCACCGACCCCGTCGATGCGAAAGAGGTCGGCCTGATTCACCCAGCGCAGGATCAGCGTGCCGCTGATTCCGGTCGCCTCGGCGAGTGCCTGCCGGCCCGAACGGTCGCAGCCGCGCTCGAGCAGCCCGTCCGTCGTTGCTACGCCTGCCGCGCGGAGCTTGTCCGCGTAGGCTGGCCCGATTCCTTCGATCTCGGTCAGCGGCGCCATCGTCTTCTCCAATCGCACGCAGGAGGCGGCACACCGTCGCCCCGGGGCGCTCATCCTAGCCTGGACGGTCACCGAGTGGTCCCGACACTCGGGTTGTTGTTCTTCTTGAGCTGTTA
>JBBILK010000131.1:0-7447 GCA_037444965.1 Actinomycetota bacterium
GGCGAGGTCGAGGTGCTCGAAGGGGCGCTGATCCCGACGCTCCTGAAGGAGCTCCGGGCCGCCGAAGCGACGCTCGTCGCGCTCGGGAGACCCCATCACGGACGGCTGGCGGGCATCCTGAGCGTCGACATCACGACGAGGATGCTGCACGACGCTCCCTGCTCGGTGCTCGTCGCGCGGACGGCCGCGGAGCCGGAGCGCTTCCCGCGCTCGATCGTCGTCGGCCTCGACGGCACCCCGGCGTCGCTCGCGGCGCTCGAGGCTGCACGTGAGATCGCGGGGCGCACCGGAGCGTCCCTGACGGCGCTCGTTGCCGGGCCGAACGGACACGCCGATCGCGAGGCGATCGAGCGGGCGCGGGGGGACGTGGCTCTCGTCGAGGCGCCCGGCGGTGCCGTGGACGCGCTCGTCGACGCCGACGCCGATCTGCTCGTCGTCGGCAGCCGCGGGTTGCACGGCGTGAAGTCGCTCGGCAGCGTCAGCGAGCGCGTCGCGCACAAGGCCCGCTGCTCCGTGCTCGTCGTACGATAGGAGTCCCTCGGTAGCAAGGAGGCTGACGATGACCGAGAAAGGGAAGCCCGGCGACCACATCGTGATCGAGTCTCATCGCGTCGGTGAGGCGCGCCGGACGGGCGAGATCCTGGAGGTCCTCGGTGAGGCGGGGCACGAGCACTACCGCGTCCGCTGGGCCGACGGATCGGAGACGGTCTTCTATCCGTCGAGCGACGCAAAGGTCGAGCACCCGGCCGCGGGCACGCCGAGCTGAAGCGACCGGCGACCGTCGGGCGGCGGCACGGCGGCTGACGCCCGAAGCTGCCGGCCGCCGGGCTGCCGGGCTGCTCTCGACGCTCGGCTGGTGGCGGATCGGGATCGTGCTTGCCGGCGGGGCACTCCTCGTCGTCGGCATCGTCCTGCTGATCAGCAAGGTCGCGGGCTACACCGGGTTCGTCGACCGCCTGCGCGGCGCTGAGCTCGGGTGGCTCCTCCTCTGCCCGGTCGGCGAGGCGATCGCCTACGCGGGCTACGTGATGCTCGTCCGTGCCCTCGGAGCCTATGGAGGCGGACCACGGCTGGGTCGCTGGCTTGCGCTGCGCACCGTCTTCGCGAGCCTAGGCGCGACCCGTATGGTGGCGGCAGCAGGCGCCGGCGGGATCGCGATCCTCTACTGGGCGTATCGCCGTGCCGGGTGCGCGAGGCACGAGGCGATCGTGCGAGTGCTCGGGCTCGACATCCTCGTCTTCACGGTGTTCGGCGCGGTGATCTGGCTGGCGGCTCTCGCGGTCGAGCTCGGCCGAGGCTCGGCGCCCACGCTGATGACGCTGGTCTGGCTCGTCGTGATCCCGGCCTGCGTCGCGGGTGCGATCGTCCTCGTCGTCGCGGTCGGGCCGCGTGAGCCGTTCGCAGCGCCGGCCGAGAGCCGTCTGCGCAGAGGGCTCGACGACGTCGCGGGCGGGCTCGTTGTCGTGCGGCGCCTCGTCGCCCACCCGGTTGCGAATCGCACGGCCGTCGCAGGCGCGTTCCTGTACTGGTTCGGCGACATCTTCTGCCTGTGGGCGGGCCTGCGGGCCTTCGACGTCTGGATCGGGGCGTCGGCGCTCGTCCTCGCCTTTGCGACCGGCTACGTCGCGATCGCGCTGCCCCTGCCGACCGGCGGGGTGGGAGGAGTGGACGCGGCGATGACGCTCTCCCTCATCTGGGTCGGGGTTCCGGTGTCCGCGGCGCTGCTCGGCGTGTTCACCTACCGGTTCTTCAGCTTCCTTTTGCCGACGCTGCCGGGGATCGCCGCGCTCTCGACGCTGCCGCTGCTCGGCCGGGAGCTGCGGGCGGCCGCCCGCTCGACCGCCTCGCCGTACACGTCGACGATCTCGGCGGCAACACGGGACCAGTCGTAGCGAAGCGCTTCCTCGCGGCCGGCCGCGCCGAGCCGTGCCCGCAGGTCCGGGTCGGAGACGAGCCAGGCGAGGGCCTCGGCGAGCGCGGCGGCGTCGCCGGGGGGGACGAGCCGGCCGCACGCGGCCGGCAGGACGTCGACGTATCCCGGGATCTCGGTCGCGACCACGGGGACTCCCGCGGCCATGCCTTCGACGAGGACGATCCCGAAGCTCTCGCCCTCGAGCGACGGTGCGCAGAGCACGTCGGCGCCGGCGAGGATGCGGGCGCGCTCCTCGTCGGAGACGTGCCCGTGGGCGTGAATCCGGTCGGCAACCGCCGCGGCGTGACGCACCGCCAGCCGGTCGAGCTCCCCCCGGGTGACGCCGACGAGCTCGAGGCTGAGGAACTCGGGCAGGAGCGAGAACGCCTCGAGCAGGACGCGGAGGCCCTTGCGCGGGTCGACCCGGCCGACGAAGACGATCCGCGAGCCGTCCCGCCTGGCCGGGCGGTCGAACACGGCCACGTCGATGCCGTTGGGGATCACGTGGTACTCGCCCGGGCACGTGCGCGCGACGTGGCGCAGCGCCGCCTGCGAGACCGCGATGCGGGCGTCGAGCCGGGGGAGGGCGTGCCGGGCGAGCGGGGAGAACGGCCGGTACCAGCGCGGCCGGCTCGCGTACATGTGGAAGGTGCCGACGAGGGGGGCCCGCGCCGCGTAGAGGGCGGTGAGGCTGACCGCCGGGATCATGGGCTCGTGCACGTGCACGAGGTCGTAGCCGCGCCCGCGGACGAGCCTCGCCGTCCTGGCCGCCGCGACCGGATCGAGCGCGACGCGGACCCAGGAGCCGTTGTCGAGGATCGGGATGGAGCGGCCGGCTGGAAGGAGGCCCGGCAGCGAGACCGGCCCGTCGGCGGGCGCGATCACCTCGACCTCGTGTCCCGCGAGGTGGAGCGACCGGGCCAGCCCGGCGATGTGCGACTGGACGCCGCCCGGCACGCTCCAGGAGTAGGGGCACACGAGCGCGACCCGCATCTCCCTGGAGATCCTAGGATCTCGGCGGCGTGAGGATCGTGATCGCTCTCGGCGGTAATGCGCTGCTGCGGCGCGGGGAGCCCGCCGAGGCGGCGGTTCAGCAGCGCAACGTGGAGCGCGCGGCCCGGGCGGTCGCCGAGGTCGCCGCCGACCACGAGCTCGTGCTCACGCACGGCAACGGCCCGCAGGTCGGGCTGCTCGCCCTCCAGGCCGAGGCGTACCGAGACGTCCGGGCCTATCCGCTCGACGTGCTGGGCGCGGAGAGCGAAGGCATGATCGGCTACCTGCTCGAGCAGGCGCTCGGGAACCAGCTCCAGGGGCGGGCGGCCGCCACACTGCTCACGCAGGTGGTGGTCGATCCCGGCGACCCGGCCTTCAGGCACCCCACGAAGCCGGTCGGCCCCGTCTACGACGAGGAGCAGGCGCGGCGGCTCGCCGCCGAGCGAGGCTGGACGGTGGCGCCCGACGGGGATCGGTTCCGGCGCGTCGTGCCCTCGCCCGAGCCCCTGGACATCGTCGAGCTCGCGACGATCCGGCTGCTGGTCGAAGCCGGCGTTCTCGTGATCTGCGTCGGCGGGGGAGGCATCCCGGTCGTCGTCGACGAGGGCGGTGCCCTCCACGGCGTCGAGGCGGTGATCGACAAGGACCTCTCGGCCGCGCTGCTCGCCCGCTTGCTCCCCGCCGATCTGCTGTTGCTGCTGACGGACGTTCCCGGCGTCGAGCACGGCTTCGGCACCCCCGACGCGAACCCGATCAGCCGGGCGACTCCGCGCGAGCTGCGGGCGCTCGACTTCGCGCCCGGCTCGATGGGCCCGAAGGTGGAAGCCGCGTGCCGCTTCGTCGAGGCGACCGGGCAAGCGGCGGGTATCGGGGCGCTCGAGGACGCCGCAGCGATCATGCGCGGGGAGGCGGGCACGATCGTCACCCGGTCGTCGTGACCGGTGACAGTCACGTGACTGTCACCGGCGTTACGGTCACCCGCGCTACGCCGCGGCGGTGCGGGCCCGCTCGCGCGACCAGCGCTCGGTCGCGCGCGGGTCGAGGTCGCGAAGCGGCCCCTTGGCGAGCCGGGCGAGCGTCTCCCCCTCGAGCTGCCTGACGCGCTCGCGCGTCAGGCCGAGCTCGCGGCCGATCGCGTCCAGCGTCTGCGGCTCGGCGTCGCCGAAGCCGAAGCGAAGCTCGAGGATGCGCCGCTCCCGCTCGGGGAGGGCGTCGAGCGCCTCGTGCACGATCGCGTCGCGCAGGACCTCGTCTGCCACTTCGGCCGGGTCGCGGGTGCGCTCGTCGGCGACCAGGTCGCCGAGCTCGCCGTCGCCGTCCTCACCCACCCGCATGTTCAGCGAGGTCGAGACCCAGCTTGCGGCGAGCGCGCCGTCGACGTGCTGGGCTTCGAGCCCTGTCGCCCGCGCCAGCTCGTCGAGGCTCGCGTCACGGCCGAGCTCGACCTCCAGCCGCCGGGCGGCGCCGGTGAGCTTGCGCTGCCGCTCGAGCACGTGAACCGGCAGCCGGATCGTCCGGGACTGGTTCGCGATCGCGCGCTGGATCGCCTGACGGATCCACCAGGTGGCGTACGTCGAGAACTTGTAGCCCTTGCGCCAGTCGAACTTCTCCACGGCGCGCGTGAGTCCGATCACGCCCTCCTGGATCAGGTCGAGGAACGGCAGGCCCTTCGAGCGGTACCCCTTCGCGATCGCGACCACGAGGCGGAGGTTCGACTCGATCATCGTGCGCCTCGCCTCGCGGTCGCCGCGCTCGATGCGCTTCGCGAGCGCGACCTCGTCGGCGGCGGTCAGCAGCGGATGCCGCCCGACCTGGGCCAGGAACAGCTGCAGGCTGTCACCGGCGCCGGTGCTTCCGTCCGGGGGGAGGTCGGGCTCGAGGGACGGCGCGCCGTCGACGACGCTGACACCACGCAGCTCGAGCTCGTCCCGGAGCTCGACGAGCTCGTCCTCGGTCAGATCGAGCTCGTCGGCGATGTCGTCGAGCTCGGCCCGCTCGAGGTACCCGCGAAGCTCCGCGGTCTCGAGCAACGCCTCGAGCTCGGGCACGGCCTGCGGGGAAGTCTCAATCATGACCGCTGGGGTCCAACTTCCCACCGAGTATTCCGCCGGGAACCGCGTCCTGTCATCCGGGCCGACGCGGAATCGGCTGCGGGAAACCCGCAACCGGGCGAACGCCCGGGCCGGCCCCGCTCTGCGGGAAATCCGAAGCGCCGATCGGCCTCGCCACGGATGCAGGCGGGAAAGCCGTGCGGGACACTGAAGCGATGACGCCGGTTGCCGAGGAGCTCGCCGATCGTCCCGCTGGGCTGTCGCCGGCCGAGGCCGCGCGCCTCCTCTCGGAGGTCGGGCCGAACGTCCTCGCCGAGCCGCCGCGGCCGTCCCACGCCCGGCGCTTCCTGGCGCAGCTCGTCAACATCTTCGCCCTGCTCCTCTGGGCGGGTGCCGCCCTCGCCGCGGCCGCGGGCGTGCCCGCGCTCTCGATCGCGATCGTCGCCGTCGTCCTCATCAACGGTCTCTTCGCCTTCGTCCAGGAGTACCGGGCGGAACGAGCCACCGAGGCGCTGAAGCGTTTGCTGCCCCAGAGCGCCCTCGTACGGCGCGACGGCGAGGCAGTGGAGATCCCGGCCGAGGAGGTCGTTCCCGGCGACGTCCTCCTGCTTCGCGCCGGCGACCGGATCCCGGCCGACGCCGACCTCGCCGCCCGGGCGGAGCTGCGGGTCGACAACTCCGTCCTCACCGGCGAGTCGCGGACGGTCGAGCCGGAGCAGCGCGTGTTCGCCGGCACGTACGTGGCGACCGGCACGGCGGAGGCGGTCGTCGTCGCCACGGGCATGCAGACGGAGTTCGGCCGGATCGCCGCGCTGACGCAGCACGTCAAGCGAGAGCGGACGCCGCTCGAGCGCGAGCTCGGCCACGTCACTCGCTTCGTCGTCGTGCTCGTCTTGACGCTCGGCGCGGCCTTCTACGTCGTCGCCGGCGAGCTGGGCATGTCGGCGAGGGACCGCTTCGTCTTCGCGGTCGGCGTGATGGTGGCGAACGTCCCCGAAGGGCTCCTGCCGACCGTCACCCTGGCCCTCGCCATGGCCACGCAGCGAATGGCTCGGCGCAATGCCCTCGTCCGCCGGCTCTCCTCCGTCGAGACCCTGGGCGAGACGACCGTCATCTGCACCGACAAGACCGGCACGCTGACCGAGAACCAGATGACCGTCCAGCGCGTGTGGACGTTCGAGGGCGCCTACGACGTGGAAGGGATCGGCTACGACCCGCACGGTCGCTTCCTCAGGGACGGGCGCGTCACCGACCCGGGGCCGCTCGCGGAGGCACTGCGGGCGGGACTGCTCTGCAACGACAGCCGGCTCGTACCCGGCCCGGGCGGCTGGTCGATCGTCGGCGACCCCACCGAGGGCGCGCTCGTCGTCCTCGCCGAGAAGGGAGGGCTCCGCCCGCGGCAGGAGGCGGCCCACTACCCCCGTCTCGCCGAGATCCCCTTCGACTCCAGGCGCAAGCGGATGTCGACGATCCACCTCGCGGGCGGGGAGCGGATCGCCTACGTGAAGGGTGCCGCCGGCGAGGTGATCCCACGCACGACGCTGGCCGGGGAGGAGCAGGCGCGCGCCCTCGCCGCGGCGGAGGAGATGGAGCAGGAGGCGCTCCGCGTCCTCGCCGTTGCCCGCCGGGGCCTGCCGGCCGACAACCGGCTGACCGCGGCCGACGTGGAGGAGGAGCTCGAGTTCCTCGCGCTCGTGGGCATGCTCGACCCGCCCAGGCAGGAGGTGCCTGGCGCGGTGCGGCGCTGCCGTCGCGCCGGGATTCGCATCGTGATGGTGACCGGCGACAGCGGCCTGACGGCGGAGGCGATCGCGCGGCGGATCGGGCTCGTGGGCGACGACGCGCACGTGATCACCGGCCCCGAGCTCGGTCGGCTCGACGACGCGGAGCTCGCCCGCCGCCTGCGGGAGAGGGACGTGATCTTCGCCCGGATCGACCCGGAGCAGAAGCTCCGGATCGCAGGCGTCCTCCGCGCCGAGCGGGAGGTGGTGGCGATGACGGGGGACGGCGTCAACGACGCGCCCGCGCTGAAGGAGGCGGACATCGGCATCGCGATGGGCCGGCGCGGCACGGACGTCGCGAAGGAGGCCGCCGACATGATCCTCCTCGACGACAACTTCTCGTCGATCGTCGCGGCTGTCGAGGAAGGACGCGCCGTCTTCGACAACATCCGCCGCTTCACCGCCTACCACTTCTGCTCGAACGTCGGCGAGCTGGTCCCCTTCCTCGTCTGGGGCCTGACGCTCGGCGGCGTCCCGCTGCCCCTGACCGTGATGCAGGTGCTCGCGATCGACCTCGGCACCGACATGCTGCCGGCGGTCGCGCTCGGGGCCGAGCGGGCCGAGCCGGGGACGATGGAGCGGCCGCCACGGCCGCGCGGGGAACGCCTGCTCAACCGGCGGGTGCTCGGCCGCGTCTACGGGTTCGTCGGCCTCTTCGAGGGACTCGCCGCGATGGCGAGCTTCCTGTTCGCCTACGGCCTCCACGGCTG
>JBBILK010000132.1:0-7447 GCA_037444965.1 Actinomycetota bacterium
GAGGAGGTGAACGCCGTGGAGGGTGAGGTCGGTCTCGGTCAGTGGGCCGTCGCGAAGCACACCGAGGTGTCTGGGGAAGAGCCCGAGCCGGTCGCGGAGCTCAGTGGCGAGGACGGACTCGAGTCGCGGGCGCACGCGCTGCGCGAGGAGCTGGCCGAGGCGCTGCGCGAGCTGGAGCTCCTGCGGGCGGAGCAGCGCCGTCTCGTCGTGCTCGAGGGCGGGCTCGGCCGGCCCGAGCCTGCTGCGGCCGAGGAGGTCGCGGAGCCGCAGCCTGCCGGGGAGCCCGAGCCGGCCGCGGAGGTCGCGAGCCCCGCTGCGCCGGAGGGGGTGCTCGTGCCGCTCGACGCCTGGCAACGGATGCTCCAGCAGCTCGGGAACCTGCACGAGGCGGGGCAGCAGCTCGCCGACGCGCGGGAGCGGGCCGCGAAGGCCGAGACCGAGGCGGGGTTCCTCAGGGAGCGAGTGCGAGACCTGCGCGGCGAGCTCGAGCGCACCAAGGGAGAGCTGGCCGCCGCGCTGCAACCGGCCCCGGCCGACGAGGGAGGACGCCCTCGTCGGTTCTGGCGTCGCCGGCGCGCGTAACCGGGGAGAAACCGCGGCCGGTCTGCGGGCTTCCACGGATGCGGCTCTGCCGTTCCGCGACCAGGATGAGAGCAGAGAAAGGAGGCCCGCGATGAAGCGCCTGCTGATCGGCATCGCGACGAGCCTCGCCGCCTTCCTGGTGGCCGCGTCCGTCGCGCTTGCCCAGTCCCCCGTGGTCGTCAGCGGCTACGGCGGGCAGGGTGGCGCGGCCGCCGAGGTCGAGGGCGGCGGTGCGCTCCCGTTCACGGGGCTCGATCTCGCGCTCCTCGTCGGCGGCGGGATCGTGCTCGTGGCAGTCGGCGTGGCGATTCGCAGGGTCTCGCGCGCCGCCTGAAGCGCGCGTGACCCTGCGGCCCGCCGCCGCGCGGACCCGGCTCTCCGTCGGGCTCAAGCCGTAGGCTGAGACCGCCGATCTCTCACCGAAAGCTCACCCGATCGAGGGAGGAGGAACGAGGATGAGGAGCCGGGCCGTCACGCTGGCCGCGATCGCGGCCGCCGCGGTCGCCGTCGCGGGCTGCAGCGGGGGAGGGGGCGGCGACGATCGCCTCTCGAAGGACGAGTTCATCGCGCAGGCCGACGCGATCTGCAAGGAGGCGAACGAGAAGCTCGACGCTCTCGGCGAGCCGGCGAGCTTCGAGGAGGTCGCGAGCCTCGCGGGCGACGCGATCGCGATCCAGGAGGACGCGATCGCACAGCTCAGAGCGCTCGAGCCGCCCGCCGAGGACGAGGCGACCCTGAACGAGGCCTACGCGCTGCTCGACCGGCAAGTCGAGGTCGGACGCCAGATTCAGGAGGCCGCAGCCGCGGGAGACGCCGCGAAGATCGAGGAGCTCGTGGCCGAGATCGAGCCCATCGACGAGGAGGCCGACCAGATCGCCGCGGACTACGGCCTCGAGGAGTGCGGGAACGACTAACGTTTCCGGCAATGTCCGCCACGGCGGCACGGCTCACCGCTGCGCAGATCTCCCAGATCCGGCGCTGGGCGCGCCGTGTCGCCGTCGCCGGGACTGACGAGGAGCTGCGAGCGGTCGCGCGGGCGATCGTCCGCCTCGCGGACGAGGCCGAGCGGCTTCGCGAGCCCTCCGCTTCGGGCGGCTCCTGGGACTGGGAGGACGGACCCGAGCGACTCGCGCCCCCGACCGACGCGCAGCTCGCGCAGGCTCGTGACTGGGCGGAGCGCGTCGTCGCGAACGGAGCCTCCGACGAGCGCAAGGCGGCGGCCAGGGCGATCCTCCTTCTCTGCGACGACCTCGGGGCTGCCCAGGTGGCCGGCGCCCGGGAGATGCCTGCCGCGGTCGCGGCCCGGGACGGCGGCCGTCCGCCCGGGAGTGCCTCGACGATCGGCGCTGCCGTCCGGCGCTGGCGAGGCCAGAGCAGGCTCGGCCCGCTCGCCGCGATCGTGCCCGCAGTCGCGCTGCTCCTCCTCTTCGTGGTCATGCGCGCGGCGGCTCCCGCGCTCGCTGCGGAGGGCCCCGAGGACGGGGCGCTCGTCGGCGCCGCCGCGCTGCAGCAGCTCTCGTTCTCGATCGCCGGCGACAAGGACACGCTCGAGCGGGTTCGCTGGGTCGTCGACGGCGAGGACGTGAGCGACCGGGCGACCCTGGCCGACGGCCGGATCGTCCTCCGCGCGGACGATCTCGCCGACGGCCGGCACCAGGTCGAGGTCAGCCTTCCCGGGCTTGCGCCCTGGTCTCCCGGCACGCGTACGTGGGAGTTCGCTGTCGACACCGTGCCGCCGACGATCGAGGTCACGAAGAGCTCCCTGCGGGCGCCGGTGCGGAGCCCCTACCGGCTGCTCGGCGCCGCGCCCACGGCGGTCGCGCTCCAGGTCGACGGTACCGCGGTTCCACTGGAGGACGGCCGCTTCACCGTTGCCTACGACGCTCCGCCGGCAGAGGAGCTCAGGCTCGTCGCCACGGACGCGGCGGGCAACACGACCGAGAGCCGCCTGACCGTGACGCCGATCCCGAGACAGGCGGCCGCGCCGGTGCGCGCCGTGCACGTGTCGGCAGACGGCTGGGCGAACGCCGAGCTCAGGAACGCCGTTCTCGCGCTGCTCGACGAGAAGCGCATCAACGCGGTCGAGCTCGACCTGAAGGACGAGTCGGGCGTCGTCGGCTGGAACGCGCCGGTGCCGCTCGCCCGCAAGGCCGGTGCGGTGCGGGACATCTACGACCTCGAGGCGGCGGTGGAGCTGCTGCACGCGAAGGGCGCCCGCGTGATCGGCCGCCTGGTCGCGTTCCGCGACCCGGTGCTGTCCGAGTGGGCGTGGAAGGCGAAACGCCGCGAGATGGTCGTCCAGACGCCCGACGGAAGCGCCTACTCCGGCGGCTACGGCGGCTTCACGAACTTCGCCGACCCCGACACGCGGAAGTACAACATCGACATCGCCGTTGCGGCGGCGAAGCTCGGCGTCGACGACATCCTCTACGACTACGTCCGGCGCCCCGACGGCCCGCTCGACACGATGGTGTTCCCCGGCTTCGACGGCGAGCCGGAGAAGTCGATCGTCTCGTTCCTGGCCGACACGCGAAAGCGTCTCGCCGCGCACGGCACGTTCCTCGGGGCTTCGGTCTTCGGCATCGCCGCCACCCGGCCGCACGAGATCGGCCAGGACATCCCCGCCATGGCCAGGGAGGTCGACTACATCTCGCCCATGCTCTACCCGTCGCACTGGGGGCCGGACGAGTACGGGATCCCGAATCCCGACTCCCAGCCCTACGACATCGTCTTCCGCTCCCTCGCCGACTTCGAGCAAGCCGTGCGCGGAACCGGCGCCCGGCTGGTTCCCTGGCTCCAGGACTTCTCGCTCGTCTCCGACTACGGCCCGGCCGAGGTGAAGGCGCAGATCGCCGCGACCGCCGACGCGGGTCTCCGCGAGTTCCTGCTCTGGGACCCGGCCGTCACGTACACGGCGAGCGCGCTCGCGCAAACCGCGAAGCTTCCCTCGGTCGGCACGGCGAAGCCCGAGGCGGGCTCGAACGAGCTCGTCGAGCTCGAGGCGGTGGCATCGAACGCGCAGGCGGCCGTGGACAGCGGCCTCGAGCCGAACGAGCTCGGCGTCGTTCCGGTGCTCATGTACCACCAGGTCGTTCCGGACGGGGGCGGCGAGTACGACCTGACCCCCGAGGAGTTCCGGGACGAGCTCGAGCGCCTCTACCGCGAGCACTACCGGCCGATCACGGCCGCCGACCTCGTCAGCGGGACGATCGACGTCCCCAGGGGAACGACCCCCGTCGTGCTCACCTTCGACGACTCGACCTCGACGCAGGCCGCGTTCACGGACGGGGGCACGATCGACCCGGACACGGCGGTCGGGATCATGCTCGCGTTCGCGCAGGAGCACCCGGACTTCAGGCCGGCGGCCACCTTCTACGTCAACGGCAATCCGTTCGCCGCGGCGGAGAACACCGACGAGCTCATGGGCTGGCTGGTCGCGAACGGCTTCGAGCTCGGCAACCACACGCGCGACCACGTCAACTTCGCCGACATCAGCAAGGTGGAGGTTCAGCGGCAGATCGTGCTCGATCAGCGGATCATCCACGACTCCGTCCCCGACTACGAGGTGACGACGATCTCGCTTCCCTTCGGCGTTCTCCCCGAACCCCCGAAGCTCGCCTGGAAGGGCTCCTGGGACGGCGAGTCGTACCGCTTCAAGGGTGTCATGCTCGTTGGCGCCGAGCCGGCGCCCTCCCCGTTCAGCAGCGGCTTCGCCGCGACTGCGATCCCGCGCATCCGCAGCTTCCCGACGCCGGATCTCGAGAACGGCTCGGCCTACTGGCTGAACCGCCTCGCCGAGAGCCCGCAGCTCCGCTACGTGTCGGACGGCGACCCGACGCGCATCACGTTCCCGGAGGACCGCGCCGGCGAGCTCGCCGAGCGGTTCGAGGCGCGCGCGAGCGCGTACTGAAGCCCGGTGCGTCTCTAGCCGCTCGAGGCCGCGAGCTTGCGCAGCTCGCGGTTGAGCAGCTTCGCGGTCTTCGCGCCGACGAGCCCGTCCGCGTCGAGCTTGTGCTTCTTCTGGAACTTCACGACGGCCTTGCGGGTCTTCTCTCCCCAGATCCCGTCCGCCTTGCCGATCTTGTATCCGAGCAGGATCAGCGCCTGCTGCACCTCCGCGATCTTCTCGGCCGGGCTCTGCGGCCCGATCGGGGCGTCCTTGGGAACCGTGATCTGGAAGGGCGGCGCCGGCTCGGTCGTCGTCTCGACCGGTGGCGGCGGCGCCGGCTCGAACCCGCCCGTGTCGATGATCGAGGTCTCGAACGCCTCCGTGGTGCCTCCCTCGTCGTCCCCGCCGCCGCAGGCGGCCGCGGCGAGGATCCCCGCAGCGACGAGAAGGACGGCGATCGAGCGGCGGCGACGCATCGAGATGGGCGGAGTCTACGCTGCCGAGGGGGCCTGATGGAAGGGCCTCGCGAAAACTCGTGTGGCTATGGCCGCAGCTCGCGGCGTAACCGCTCGTCCAGCTCGCGCTCCTTCTGCTCCTCCTCCTTCAGCAGCCGGACGAGGAAGTACGTGATCGCGGCGAGGAAGATCGCCGCCTGCTCGCCCGTCATCAGCACGCCGCCGAGGTTCTGGTCCTCGACCGGGGAGAGCCCCCACAGCCGCGGCGCCTGCTCGTACGTGTCGTAGAAGGCAGAGCCGCCGAACGTCAGCGCGAGGCCGAGGAAGACCGAGCCGACGAAGCCGGCGAAGAGGTACGCGATCCGGATCGGCGTCGAGACGGCGTGCGGCGAGTCGGAGAACACCGGCCACCAGAAGACGAGCCCGAGCGCGACGAGGAGCGCGTGCTCGACGTTCAGGAGCCAGGGGTTGCGCAGCGCCGCGTCGTAGATCGCGCCGAGGTGGATCACGTACCAGCCGACGAGCCAGACCGGGAGCGCGATCTTCGGCCGCGTGACCCAGGCGAGCGGCCGCCCGCCTCGCCGGGCGATCGCCGCACGCATGGCGGGCGTCAGCCCGAGGACGAGGAGCGGCGGCGCCCAGTCGGAGATGATCACGTTCTGGAGCAGGTGGACGAGCAGCAGGTAGTTGGCGGCGATCGTCTCGAGCGGCGAGTTGAGCGAGGCTGCGACGAGGACGAGCGCCGAGGCGAAGAGTGCGACCCGCCACCAGGGCGGACGCTCGGCGCGGGCCGCCCGGCCGTAGAGGACGGCGGCGACGACCGCGAGCGCGAGGAAGAGCGGCTCGAAGCTGAACGAGTACGGATCGGGCGTGCTCACGGTCGCGGCTCGGTCACGAGGGCGGCCTCCTCCTCGGCGACCCGCGTCTCTTGATCCGCCGAGAGCAGGAGCAGGGCGGCGCAGGTGCCGAGAGTGACCGCCTGCTCGAACATCATCACGAGCCCCGCGAGGCGCTGGTCGGTGAGCGGCGAGATCCCGAGCAGCCGTTCCTCCTGGGCCGCGTACGCCGGGTACAGCGGCTCGAAGGAGAAGAGCAGCACCATCGAGAGCACCTGGCCGGCGGCGAAGAGGAGCACCGCGAAGCCGACCCGGCCGCCTCGGGTGAGCACGCCCTTGCGCGCCGGGTCGACGAGCTGGTACCAGACGAGCAGGCCCGCGACGACGAAGCTGGCGTGCTCGAGGTCGTGCACCGCCTGGTGGGAGAGGGTGTAGTCGTAGAGCGCGGGTACGTGCCAGACGGTGATCACCGCGGCCCAGACGGAGAGGGCCACGATCGGGCGGGCGACGAAGCGGAGGAAGGAGCGGACTACCCGGGAGCGGGCGAGCACGGCGAGCGCCGCGGCGGGGAGGAAGAAGAAGAGCAGGGGCCCGCGGAGCGCGACGAGCACGAGCGCCGGCGCGGCGTCGCCGATCAGCACGTGCTGCAGCATGTGGGCGGAGAGGAGGTACTGCTCGCCGATCGCGTCGAGCGGGGAGACGAGCGCGAGCGTCAGGAGGAGCACGCCGGCGACGAAGCAGACGGCGCGGCCCCAGCCCGCATGGTCGCTACGCCCGCGCCGCCGGAGCCGGACGAAGCCCTGGAAGAAGAGGACGAGGGCGAGCAGCGCGGCCGCGAGCACCGCAGGAGCCGGCTCCCACGCGGACCCGAGCTCGGAGACGGAGGTCACGCTGCCATTGTCACCGAGGCTTGCCGCGGCGGCGCCGGTCGCGGAGCGTCACGTACGCGATCCAGCCGCCCACGAGCAGCACCGGGACGACAGCCGCGACGGACGGCAGCCAGTGACCTGCGTGGGCGAGCGGCATGGTCACGCGTTCGCCTGCGAGAGGAGCCAGAGCGCGAGGCTCGTGAAGCCGACCATGATCCCGAGCATCCAGTACTGGGAGCGGGTCGCGTCGGCGGGATCCTCGTAGAGGACGAGCGCACGGTCGTGGGCGAGCGCGAGCCCGGAGACGTGACCCGCGACGACGAACGCCACCTGCACGTACCAGGTCACGGTCGCCCCGATCAGCCCGTAGTCGATCGGCCAGTCGGCCGTGCCGAACAGATTCCAGCCGTGCCCGAGCGGGTCGGAGACGAACGACCCCATCGCCTGGCCCTGGAAGAGCAGGAAGGTCAGGTAGTGGGCGGCCACGTAGACGAGCGCGATCGGGACGAGCGAGTGGACGAAGCGCAGGGCGAGCTCTCGCGTCGTGAAGCCCCCTCCGACCGTGTGCGCGCCGGCGACCCCGAGCAGGTAGAAGCCGCCGACGAGCGCGATCGTCGCCAGCAACCCGAGACCGTTCGCGAGCTCGTCCGCGAGGGCGGGCCCCATCCCGATGTCGCCGAAGAAGCCCGCGATCTCCGGCCCGGCGGTCGACCAGGCGTTCGTCTCGCCGAAGCCGTCGAAGGTGACGGTGCCGATCATCACGGCGAGCACCGCGACCGTTCCGGCCGCGGGCTCGAGGCGCGTCAGCCCGGCCAG
>JBBILK010000133.1:0-7441 GCA_037444965.1 Actinomycetota bacterium
GCTCTTGGTCGGGACCCGGAAGGGGCTCTTCGTGCTCCGGGGGGAGCGAGGCGGCCCGATGTCGGTGGCCGCCCGGGCCTTCCCCGGGACGACCGTCGAGTACGCGATCCGCGACCCGCGCAGCGGCCGCTACTTCGCCGCCGTCACCTCCGGCTTCTACGGGCCGCGGCTCATGTTCGCCGCCGACCCGACCGGTGACTGGGAGCAGGCAGGGGGGATCGCGTTCCCCGAGGACGTCCCGGACGCAGCCGTCGAGCGCATCTGGATCGTCCGGCCCGCGGAGGAGCCGGGCGTCCTCTGGGCGGGCGCCGCTCC
This sequence comes from Actinomycetota bacterium, assembly GCA_037444965.1. Classification (GTDB taxonomy): domain Bacteria; phylum Actinomycetota; class Thermoleophilia; order Gaiellales; family Gaiellaceae; genus JBBILK01. The sequence goes on from JBBILK010000133.1 coordinate 316, forward strand.
TGCGTCGCTCTGGCGAAGCGAGGACGACGGCGCGACCTGGGAGCTCAACGGCCCGCTCTGGAACGTCCCCACCCGGCCCGAGTGGAACCCGGGTGCGGGCGGGCTCGCGCTGCACACGATCTGCCCCTGGCCCGGCGATCCCGACCGCCTCGCGGTCGCCGTCTCTGCCGCCGGCGTCTGGCTCTCCGACGACCGCGGCGAGACGTGGCGAACCGGCTACGACGGGCTCGTGCCGCTCTACCTCCCCGAGGAGGCGCGCGAGGGCACCCACGCGCTCTGCGTCCACAACATGCACCGTGCCCCGCTCCGGCCCGAGCGCCTGTTCCTGCAGTTCCACGGTGGCGTGTACCGCTCGGACGACGCCGGCGAGAGCTGGCTCGACATCGGCGCCGGTCTCCCGTCCGCGTTCGGCTTCCCGCTCGTGACCGACCCCGCGGATCCGGAGAACGCCTACGTGATCCCCCTCGTCGCCGACCGGGACCGCGTGACGCCGGACGGGATGGTGCGGGTCTACGAGACCCGCGACGCCGGCTCGAGCTGGACGGCGCGTGCGGCAGGCCTCCCCGCAGAGGACGCCTACCTGACCGTCCTGCGCCAGGCCTTCGACCACGACGGCGGCTCGCCCCTCGCCCTCTACTTCGGCGCCACCTCCGGCAGCGTGTTCGGCTCTGCCGACGCCGGCGCGAGCTGGTTCACGGTCGCCGAGCGCCTCGCGCCGGTCAACTCGGTTCGCGTCTCCGCATGACCGACGCGACGACAGCCTCGGAGCTCCTGAAGCCGTACGTCCCGCGGCTCCTGATCGACTGGCTGCGGCACACCCCCGACGCCCGCTGGCGCGCCGTCGAGGGCTCGCTCGCGTTCGTCGACATCTCCGGCTTCACGAAGATGACCGAGCGCCTCGCCCGTAAGGGCAAGGTCGGCGCCGAGGAGCTGAACGACACGCTCGACGCGACGTTCACCGAGCTCCTCTCGGTCGCCTACGACTACGGCGCTGGCCTCGTCAAGTGGGGCGGCGACGCGGTCCTGCTGCTCTTCGAGGGCGACGACCACGCCGTCCGGGCCGCTCGCGCGGCGGCGGGGATGCAGCGCACGCTCCGCGCGATCGGCCGGATCAAGACCTCCACCGGGCTCGTCACGTTGCGGATGTCGGTCGGGATCCACTCCGGCGAGTTCCACTTCTTCCTCGCCGGCCGGCGCCACCGGGAGCTCGTGATCACGGGCCCCGCGGCGACGCGAACGGTCGCGATGGAGTCGGCCGCGGAGGCGGGCGAGGTGCTGCTCAGTCCCGAGACCGCGGCCCTGCTCGACCCCGCCAACGTGGGCTTGCCGAAGGCGGACGGGTTCCTCCTGAAGGGCGAGCCGGCCGTCGTCGTCGAGCGCGCGAGGCCGGCGCCGGATGTCACGGGGCTCGATCTCGCCGCCTGCCTGCCCGAGACGATCCGCGAGCACCTGCTCGCGGATGCGGGCGACGCCGAGCACCGGCCGATCGCGACCGCGTTCATCGAGTTCAGGGAGACCGACGAGATGCTCGAGCGCGACGGCCCGGACGCCCTCGCGACCGCGCTCGACGAGCTGCTGGTCGCCGTCCAGGACGCGGTGCACGACCACCAGGTCGTCTTCTCCGAGACCGACATCTCCTCGAACGGCGGCAAGATCCTCCTGATCGCCGGTGCGCCGGCGAGCGCCGGCGACGACGAGGAGCGCATGCTCCGTGCCGCTCGCGCGATCATCGAGCAGGAGTTCCGGTTGCCGATCCGGATCGGCGTCAACCGGGGGCGCGTCTTCACCGGCGACTTCGGTCCCCCCTACCGGCGCACGTACTCGTGCAAGGGAGACGCGCTCAACACCGCCGCGCGGATCATGGGCAAGGCGGAGCCGGGGCAGGCGCTCGCCACCGAGGAGGTGCTCGCACGCTCCCGGACGACGTTCGAGCTGACCCCGGTCGGCCCGTTCGTCCTCAAGGGGAAGGCCCAGCCCGTCGCCGCCTTCGCGCTCGGGCCGGTGGTCGGTCGCGAGTCCCACGAGCGTCACGAGCTCCCGCTCGTCGGCCGCGAGCGGGAGCTGGCCGCGCTCCTCGACGCCCTCGAGTCGGCGCGGCAGGGGCACGGACGCATCGTCGAGCTGATCGGCGAGCCCGGGATCGGCAAGTCCCGGCTGGTCGAGGAGCTCCGAAACCAGGCGGGCGAGATCACGATGGTCGTCGCCGCCTGCGAGCAGTACGAGTCGTCCACGCCCTACCACCCGTTCAAGGGCCTCGTGCGAGGGCTGCTCGGAATCCGCCACGACGAGCTGCCCGCACGGGTGTCGCAGCGGCTGCGCCGCCGGGTCGAGGAGCTCGCCCCCGACCTGCTCCCCTGGCTGCCGCTGCTCGGCCCGCTCGTCGACGTCGAGCTGCCCGAGACCGAGGACGTCGCGCGGCTCGAGGACCGCTTCCGCCGGGCACGGCTGAACGAGACCGCGAGCGAGCTGCTCGCTCGCCTCCTCCCCGGGACGACGGTGCTCGTGTTCGAGGACGTGCACTGGCTGGACGAGGCGTCTGCGGATCTCCTCACCCAGCTCGCGCTGAACGTGGGCGCCCGCCCCTGGCTTCTCATCCCGAGCCGCCGCGACGTCGACAGCGGGTTCGTCGCACCGGACGTTCCGGAGGCGAGCGCGCTCCGTCTCGAGCCGCTCGACGAGCAGGCGGCCCTCGCCCTGATCGAGTCGGAGACCGAGGAGCAACCGCTCCCGCCGCACGTGATGGCGACGCTCACCGAGCGGGCCGGCGGCAACCCCCTCTTCCTCGCCGAGCTGGTGTCGGCGGCGCGCTCGCACGGCGTGGACGCGCTGCCCGACTCGGTCGAAGCGCTCCTCGCCACCCAGATCGACCGCCTGGACCCGCGCGACCGGCGTGTCCTTCGCTACGCCTCCGTGCTCGGCACGAGCTTCGCGCCGGATCTCCTGCGCGCCTCCCTCGAGGGCCAGGAGCACGCGCTCGACGACGGCGTCTGGGAGCGCCTCGCCGGCTTCGTGCAGCGCGACCGCTCCGGGATCGCCCAGTTCCGCCACGCCCTCGTGCGCGACGCCGCCTACGAGGGGCTGCCGTTCAAGCGCCGGCAGGAGCTCCACGGCCGCGTCGGCGAGACGATCGAGCGGCTCTCGCAACCGCGCCCCGAGGACCAGGCCGAGGTGCTCTCGCTCCACTTCTTCCATGCGCAGCGCTTCGACGACGCCTGGCGCTACTCACGGCTCGCCGGGGAGCGCGCCCAGGCCCTCTACGCCAACGTCGAAGCGCGCGAGTTCTACCTCAGAGCACTGGCCGCCGCCCGTGCGCTCGACGCAGTCGATGCGCTCGACCTCGCCGCGACCTGGGAGGCGCTCGGCGACGTCAGCGAGAAGATCGGTGCCGTCGACGAGGCGGCCCGGGCGCTGCGTGAGGCGAGGCGGCCATTGCGCGGCGACGCGCTCGCGGAGGCCCGGCTGCTGCGTCGCGAAGCGGAGATCGCCGAACGCTCCGGGCGCTATGTCCACGGGCTTCGGCTCCTCGGCCGCGGTCTGACGAAGCTCGACTCCCTCGACGGACCGGCCGCATCGGGGGAACGCGCGCAGCTCTCGGTCTGGTACGCGTCCGGCCGGTTCCGGCAGGGCCGTCACCGTGACGCGCTCCGCTGGACCGAGCGTGCGATTCGAGAAGCGGAGACGGCAGGTGACCGTGAGGCGCTCGCCTGGGCGTACATGGTTCTCGACACGATCCACATCGAGCTGGGCACGGAGGCAGCGGACCACCACGGCCGCCTCGCGCTCGCAATCTACGAGGAGCTCGGCAACCTTCCCCGCCAGGCATCGCTCCTGATCAACCTGGGCGGACGCGCTTACTACGAGGGCCGCTGGGGCGACGCCGTCGCCCTCTACGAGCAGGCCCGCGAGCTGTGCGCGCAGACGGGCAACGTGCTCGCCGGGGCCGACGCCGCCTTCAACATCGGAGAGATCCTCTCCCAGCAGGGGCGGCTCGACGACGCCGAGAGCCTGCTCCGCGACGCCCGGCGGACGTGGCGGGCCGCGGGTGACCGGGTCGGCGTCGCGTACGCGACGAGCGAGCTCGGCCGGGTCGCCTACCGGGGCGGGCGGGCCTCCGAGGCCCTCTCGCTGCTCGAAGAGGCGTCGGCTGCGTTCGCCGAGAGCGGTGCGGACACAGAGGTGCTCGAGACCGATCTGCGGCGGGCGGAGTGCCTGCTCTGCGCGGGCGAGCCGGCCGCTGCGCTCGAGCTCGTCGACCGCGTGCTCGACCGGGTGAGCACATCAGGTGAGGTCGCGTCCGTCCGCACGCCGCGGCTGCTGCGCCTGCGCGGGTGCGTGCTCGCGGAGCTCGGCGATCTCGAGGGCGCTCGAACAACGCTCGAGGCAAGCGTCGCGCGGAGCCGTGAAGGCGGCGTCCCCGACCTCGAGCTCGCGCTCGCCCTCCGCCAGCTGGCCGCGCTTCACGAGCGCGACGGTGTGGCAGACGCAGAGCGCCTCGCGGCCGAGAGCGCGGCGATCCTCGAGCAGCTCGGAGTCGTCGGCCCGCCCGTGGCGATCGGCTAGGGGTGGCGGCCGTCCGTACGGGCGGCCGCCACCCGCCGGCGTTACTTCGTGGAGAGTCTCGGGTCGCCGAAGAAGAGGACGTAGAGGATCAGGTCGTCCTGGCCGTCGAAGTGGCTCGCCGCCATGCACGCGCCTGCGTCGAACCCCTCTTCTTCGTCTTCGTCGAAGAGGCTGCCGAACCCGAGCTCCCCGTCGTACCAGAAGTACTCGTCACCGTCCGGGAAGGAGTCGAAGTACTCGTCGTGCGGCTCCCGGCAGACGGGAACCGAGTGCCAGGCACCCTCGTCGGAGAACTGGACGAAGAGCTCGAGGCAGGTCCGCGGCTCCTGGAAGAGCAGCTCGGTCGCCCTGAACGGGTAGTAGTCGCCAACGTAATAGCCCTGCAGTGCCCGGTCGAACCCCCCGTCACAGCCCGGCAGGTTCGCCTCGTCGATCTCGAGGATGATCGTCGCCGGATGCTCGGCGTCGTAGAGCGGCCCCCCGTCGCTTTTGAAGTCGCCGAGGACGGAGTTGAAGGTGTTCGTGCCTTCGGGCGCGCCGGGGATGGGGCCGCTCGTGATCAGCTCCACCGAGCCGTTCGCGCCGTTCGGCAAGTCGACGCCGACGCAGGACGGGATCTCCGCGGTCGCGTCGCCTGTCTCATCGCAGTTGGTACCCTCGGCCGCTGTTCCCGGCTCGAGATCCTCGAGAACCGTCTGCGCGTAGACGACCTCGAACTCGTCGCTCGTGTCCGGGTCCAGGGCGCCGGACGTCGCCATGAGCGTGTACGTCCCGGCCGCGTCGATCTTCAGGTTCGAGAACGTGGCGAGGCCATCGACCGCATTCACCATCGGCGTGCTGTCTGTGAACGAGCCCGGCCCTGCCAGGGTGACGGTTACCGGCCCGTCGAAGTCGACCAGGTTGCCGCCAGCGTCTTCGACGCGCACGGTCACGGGAGGCGCGATCGCCTCGCCGAGCGCCGTGTCCGTCGGCTGCTGGTCGAAGTCGAGATGGTGGGCACAACTGCCCGAGACGGTCACTTTCGGCTTCGGGCCGAAGAGCACGAACGAGATGCCGGTGAAGTCGGAGCCCGTCTTCGCCGCGGTCTTCCAGATCGACTCGCCGGCGGAGCACTGCGCTGTCACCGTGACGGAGACCTGCACCTTCCAGAGGAACAGGACCTTGTTCTCCGGCCCCGAACCACTGGCGCGGAGCTTGAGCGTCGAGCCGTCGAGCTGTGCAGTCCAGACCCGGGCCGACGCGTCGCCGTTCGCCTTGTAGACCACCGGAGCGCCGACGCTCGCGTCGGTCCAGCCCGCAGGGACCTGCACGTTCGCCGACCCCATCGCCGGGCCGAGCAGGTTCCTGATCGTGAAGGTGTACGTGGCGGTCGACCCGGCCGTCGCCGTGTCCGGCGCGATCTTCGCCGAGTACAGGGTCGCGCCTGCATTCGCGGTGAGCGCGAGCCCGAGCGTGACCGCGACCGCTGCTGCGGCAACCAGCCGCCATCGGGACGTCGCTCCGCGCCTTGCGTGGTCAGCCATTCGAGTCTCCCCCCTCCCGCACGGTCAGCGCGGGTGCCCTGAAATTGCCGCACGCGAATCGTGACAGAGGAGATCATGCTCGTCAACGACGGACGCGTGGCCGAGCCGGCAACTCCCGCGAGGCGCGGTACCCTGTGGGGAGAGCCGTGAGCATGCCGTTCAACCGATATCGCCCCTACGGGTTCGGGGTCGACCTCCCCGACCGCACCTGGCCGGAGCGGAAGCTGGCCGAGGCGCCGATCTGGTGCTCGGTCGACCTGCGCGACGGGAACCAGGCGCTGATCGACCCGATGGACGTCGCCCGCAAGAAGACGATGTGGGAGCTCCTCGTCCGCCTCGGCTTCAAGGAGATCGAGGTCGGCTTCCCGTCGGCGTCGCAGCCCGACTTCGACTTCACGCGCCTCCTGATCGAGCAGGACCTCGTCCCGGACGACGTCTGGATCCAGGTGCTCGTCCAGTGTCGCCCGGAGCTGATCGAGCGGCACGCGATCCGCGAGGTCATCGTCTCCACGCCGAAGGTGCCGCCGGCACACATGGACAAGGTCTCCGCCGCCTGCCGTCACGGCGGCGTGCAGCTGCGCCGTTTCCGCATCGCACTCGAAGAGGTGGCTCCTGCCGCGGCATCGGTTCCGGGCTGGGACGAGCGCGCCGGCCGCGAGGCCAGCGCCGGCGCGCGTTGAAACGAGTCTGCCTCCCTCGCTTCGATGCCCCTTTCCGGCTAAACATTGCCAGGGATGATCACGCCGCAGCAGGTGCTCGAGGAGCTGAAGAAGGTCAAGTACCCGGGGTTCGCCCGCGACATCGTGTCGTTCGGCATGGTGAAGGACATCGAGGTGGGCTCGCGCGGCGTCAACGTGATCCTGGCGCCGACCACGGCGCGGACCGACGTGCTCGAACAGATCCGCACGGCGATCGCGGCCACGGTGGCGCAGATGCCGGGCGTGGGCGCCGTCGAGGTGACGGTGATCCCGCCGGAGCAACCGCCGCGCCGCGTCCAGCAGGGGCCGGCCGGTATCCCCGGGGTGGCGCACGTCATCGCGGTG
>JBBILK010000134.1:0-7343 GCA_037444965.1 Actinomycetota bacterium
GGCCGGCACGTTCGCGGCGATCGGCCCGGTCGCGGCGACCATGTTCCCGCCCTGCGAGCCGTCGCGGCGGGTGTCCGTGATCCACGTGCACGGCCTCGACGACCGCGTCCTGCCGTTCGAGGGAGGGAGAGGCGTCCATCCCGGGTTCGACTGGCCCCCGGTCGAGGACGCGATCGCGTTCTGGCGGCGGCGTGACGGCTGCCGTCCTCCGACGACGCGCACGGTGGGCGAGGCGACGATCTCGGCGAGCCGCTGCGCGCGGGGAACGGCGGTGAAGCTGATCACCGTCGGCGGGCAGGGCCACACCTGGCCGGACGAGCCCATCGACTCGTCGGCGGCCGTCTGGCGCTTCTTCGAATCGCATCCGCGCCCGGGCTAGGAACGTCCTTCCCGGGGGACTTGACAAGCGCTCCTCGATCTGGCAGAGTCGCGTCGTCAAGTCCTGTGGGCCCTCGGGTTCGCAGGACTTGGCATTTGTGGGCCCTTCGCGCGATCCGTGCCGCGAAGCTTCCCGAGAGCGCGTGTGAGCTGAGCGAATCCGCGGCGGCGGCCTCTGGGCGGCCTGAGCCGTCCCGCCCGCCCGGTTGCACTATGAGGGCCTCGCAGGCCCGGATGTCGACCAACCCGCGGGCGGGACCCGGGAAGCAACGTCCGCGCGAGCGCGGCTTGCGGTTAGCCGGTAGCGAGGAACTCGTCGAATCGAGCGGCGAGCCGTTCGCGATCTGGCCTCGCCGTTCGTCTGACCGGGAGCTCGATCGGCCGGCCGTCCAATGCCTTGAGCAGGTCGAGCATCGGCCCGTCGTCCTCCTCGAGCAACCGACGGCTGACCCTGACCTCGAAGTCCGGCGACACACCCACGAGGTTCTGGTCGAAGGCGCGGTGGTGGATGCTGCAGAGACTCAGGCCGTTCGTCACGGCGGCAGCCCCGGCTGGATCCGCGTCGCGGACGATGTGCGCCGCATCGAGCAGCCTGATCTCCCGAAGCAGGCACATGGTGCAGCGGTCCCTGTACGCCGGAAGAACGAGCCCGCGGAACCGCGCCTGATGGAGCCGGACCTTCGTTTCACGGACTGCGTAGCGGCGGGCGAGATCGTCTTCGAGCGGAACCGGCCCCGGCACGGGAAGCGTCGAGTCGATCACGCCGACCGTGACGAGGACGCGCCGCTCGGAGGGGCGATCCTCGGCGAGGTAGCAGGGGTAGAGCGGCCGGTACCAGCCCGGCCGAACGCCGACGAAGTACGCGAGCGGCACTTGGAGCGAGTGGGCGGCCCGCAGCGCTCGGTTGTCCGGCTGGTCGATCGGGCCGGCTCGGTACGCATAGAGGAAGCCGAGCGGCGTCTCCTCGTCGTCGTACGGCGACTCGTGCGACGTGTTGATCGACAGCGCCGCCGGCCCGCGCTGAGCAGCGGCCCGGTAGATCCCCTTCTGGTAGGTGAGGAAGGGCACGCGCTTGCCCGCGTGCGCGAAGCCTCGGTCGAGCACGCCGCGGTAGGGCAGGTCGTCGCCGAGCTGGACGCGGAGCGCGTCGAGCGCGAGGAAGCACGCTGCGCGGACGTCGTCGTCGCGCTCCACGCCCCGATTCTACGGCCGACGTCGCGCTAGCTACAACCGGTGTTGTGGCCGCAGTCGCGGCAGGTGTAGCAGCTGCCGGTCCGGATCATCCGGCCGCCGCACTTCGCGCACTCGACCGCGTCCTCCCAGGCGTTGAAGAGGGCGGTCTGGCCGGGCGGAACCGTCGGCGCCGCGTACGCGGACTCGCCGTTCTCGCCGTTCAGGATCGAGTCGGCCTCGGCCAGGCGGCGCTTCACCTCGGGGCTCATGATCCCGAGCTCCTGCTGGGTGTCCGGGTCGAGGAACTTCTTGCCGAGCCAGCGGAAGATGTAGTCGACGAGCGACTTCGCCACCCGGATGTCCGCGTCGTTCGTCAGGCCCGAGGGCTCGAAGCGCATGTGGCTGAACTTCGAGACGTAGACGTCGAGCGGGACGCCGTACTGGAGGCCGAGCGAGACGGAGATCATGAACGAGTTCATCAGGCCGGCGAGGGTCGTGCCCTCCTTCGCGATGTCGACGAAGATGTCGCCGGGCGTCCCGTCGTCGAACAGGCCGACGTGGATGTACCCCTCGTAGTCGCCGACGCGGAACTTGCGCCCCACCTCGGTGCGGTCGTCGGGAAGCCGCCGCCGCTGGGGCTTCAGCAACAGGCTCGTGCCAGCGGCGTCCTTCGAGGAGAGCGGCTGGGCGACCTTGCAGTTGTCGCGGTAGACCGCGATCGCCTTGATCCCGAGCTTCCAGGAGTCGACGAGGAGCTGCGAGATGTCGTCGACCGTCACCTGCTCGGGCAGGTTCACCGTCTTCGAGAGTGCGCCCGAGATGAACGGCTGGACGGCACCCATCATCTTCACGTGGCCCATGTAATGGATGGGGCGCTCGCCGATCGCGCAGTCGAAGACGGGGTAGTGCTCGGTCTTCACGAACGGCGCGCTGACGACCGTGTTGCGCTCGTCGATGAAGGCGACGACCTGGTCGATCTCGGCCGGCGCGTAGCCGAGCTTCTCGAGCGCCATCGGCACGGTCTTGTTGACGATCGTGATCTCGCCGCCGCCGACGAGCTTCTTCGACTTGACGAGCGAGAAGTCGGGCTCCACGCCGGTTGTATCGCAGTCCATCATAAATGAGATGGTGCCGGTTGGTGCTAGCACGCTGGCCTGCGAGTTGCGGAAGCCGTGCACCTCGCCGAGGTCGAGCGCGTCGTCCCAGGCCTTGCGCGCGGCCGAGAGCAGCTCGGCCGGGACCGAGTGCGAGTTCTCGATGTTGCCGACTGAGGCCCGGTGCTTCGCGATCACACCGAGCATGGCGGCCGCGTTCGGCCGGTAGCCGGCGAACGGCCCCATCCGCGCGGCGACCTCGGCGGACTTGCGATAGGCGCGCCCTGTCATGAGCGCGGTGATGGCGGCGGCGTAGGCGCGGCCCTCGTCCGAGTCGTAGGGCAGGCCGCGTGCCATCAGCAGGGCGCCGAGGTTCGCGTAGCCGAGGCCGAGCTCGCGGTACGCGCGGGCGTTGCGCTCGATCTCGGGCGTCGGGTAGCTCGAGTAGCCGACGAGGATCTCCTGCGCGAGGAGGACGGTGTCGACGGCCTGCTGGAAGGCCTCGATGTCGAGCTCGCCGTCCTCGCGGCGGAATTTCATCAGATTGAGCGAAGCCAGATTGCAGGCGGAATCGTCGAGGTGCATGTACTCCGAGCAGGGATTCGAGGCATTGATCCGTCCGGAGTTCGGGCAGGTATGCCAGGCGTTGATCGTCGTGTCGTATTGCACGCCCGGATCGGCGCACTGCCACGCCGCGTCGGCGATCTGCCGGAGGAGGCTTCGCGCGCCGACGGTTTGCAGCACGGTGCCGTCGGTGCGCGCGGTCAGGTTCCAGTCCTCGTCGGCCTCGACAGCCTCCATGAACGCGTCCGAGACACGGACCGAGTTGTTCGCGTTCTGGTACTGGATCGAGGCCCAGTGCGGCGAGTCGAGCGACATGTCGTACCCGGCCGCGGCGAGCACGCGGGCCTTCTCCTCTTCCCGCGCCTTGCACCAGATGAACTCCTCGACGTCGGGGTGGTCGACGTCGAGGACGACCATCTTCGCCGCGCGCCGCGTCTTGCCACCCGACTTGATCGTTCCGGCCGACGCGTCGGCGCCCCGCATGAAGCTCACAGGGCCGGAGGCGTAGCCGCCCTTCGAAAGCTGCTCCTTCGAGGAGCGGAGCCGTGAGAGGTTCACGCCCGATCCGGACCCACCACGGAAGATGATTCCTTCCCGGCGGATCCAGTCGAGAATCGACTCCATCGAGTCGTCGATCGAGAGGATGAAGCAGTTGTGGACCACGATGTTGTTCGAGAGGTACTCACCGGATTCCGTCTGGATGTCGTACACCTCCCGGACGCCCAGATGCTCGATCGCGACGATCTCTTCCTCGCGGACATCTGGGCACGTCTTCAGTCCTTGCAGGGAGAGCGACTCGATCAGCTTTCGCTGCTTCTCGGCACCAACGAACCCGACGAGCTCGGCGAACCGGGCGCGCTCCGACCCGATTCCGATCAGCACCTCGTGGAGGTCGTGACGATCGACGCGGTGATCGAGCTTGTGGATTCGCCGCGAGTAGATACCGAGCATGTTCAGGAGCAGCTGCACGCCCTCGGTCCACGCCTCGCTGATGACGGCGAACGCGACGCGGCCGCTCTCGTAACCGTTCTGTCTGCGGACGTTGACATAGCCGTCGGCCTGGAAGACGCTTCGCAAGTAGGCGGTGACCTCGTCATGAGACGCGGTCCACAGGCGCGAGGGAACGCGGATCTCGGTCCCACGGCGGAGGAGTTCCCACCCCTCGACGAACTCGCGGAGCGCTTCGCCGTAGAGCCGGATTCGCCGGCATGTGAGCGTCTTGTCCTTGGTGTCGACCTCCCGCACGTGGCGATGGACCGCAGGGAAGGCCACGTCGAGGTTCTGGACGACCCAGGCGTACTCGTCGTCGTTCGCAACCTGGAACTCGATCGTGAGCGAGCGATTCGTCCCGTTCTCGTACTGGCCGACGAACCCGTCCGCCTGGAGCCAACCGGCGAGTGCGGCCTCGGCTGCCTCAACGCTGCGATCGTCTCCCGCAGGGAGATCGGCGCTCGTCGCCGTCGCGACGCGGGCCGGCACGGGTACCTCCTGCGCGACCTTGGCGCGATGAGGATGGAGATGGAGGCGCATCCCGGGCCGAAGCTGGTCGACGCGGAGCCATTCGGGTGTCGTGCGGCGTTCGTGGACCGTTCGGACGAGATGATCCGGCGTCGCTTCGACGAAGCTCCCGTTTCGCAGGACGACGCGGAACACCGGCTTTCTGCCGTTCGCCTTGACCGCGACGATCCGTGTCGTGCCCTGGGAGTCGTAGACGCGGCGGCCGATCTGCTCTTTCTCGACGAGCTCGCCGATCGGCACCATCCCGTCGGGAGTCGACACGAGCGCGGAGTACGGCTGGCAAGCCGACGCCTGAGGGCGCTCCTCGAAGCCGACGTTGAACCAGACCGGCGAGTTGAAGGAGGCGAGCTGGTTGACGAGGATCGCCTTCAGCTCGGCGCGGAACGTCTCGCCTTCTTCCTCGTCGGCGAAGTAGCCGCCCTCGAGGCCCCAGCCGATCATCTGCCTGACGCTCCACTCCCGCTCGGGCGAGCCCATGCGGCCCCGGAAGTACTTCTGGGCGACGATGTTCGTGGCCGTCTGCGACCAGAACCTCGGGAACTCGACGCCCTTCTGCTCGAAGACCGGGCCGTCCTTGCCCGGGATGTGCGCGTCCCGGATCTCCCACTCGATCTCGTCGAAGGGGTCACGTCCGGGCAGGGTGAAGTAGCGCGCGACGGTGCACGTGCGCGTGGGATCGACAACGGTGTTCTTGAGCGCTTCCTCGTCGATGAGGGGTGCTCTCTCTGTCCGTTCGACGGCCGACATGCGATCCTCCCCGAAGACTACCGTCCGGCTGAAAGGCCCCGAAGGGGCGGACTGCGGAAGGTAGCGCGGGGGTCGGACGGTGGCCGTTTGCAGGGATTTCCCTGCTCAGCCGCCGATCACGAGCGCAAGCGTCGCGCCGTGGAGCTCGGCAGCGCGCAGGCCGTCGAGCGGCACCGCGCGCTTCGTTCCGAGGCCGAGATCACGGGCGAGCCGGACCGCCTCGCCCTCGAAGCCCTCCCGGTACATGACGATCGTCCTCGGGACGTCGCGCCTGGTCGCATCGCCGACGCCGGCGACCGAGTAGTCGAGCCGGCGGAGCTTCCTCGCCGCCTGAGCCGCGGCCCCCGTCACGCCGTTCCCGTTCAGCACGAGCACCGTCGTCTGCGCGCGCGGGAGCGTCGCCGGCGGAGGCTCCTCGGTCGCCGCTCCCCGGGCGGCAGCCTGCTCGGCCTTGCCCGCCCCCGGTTTCGCCGATGAGTCCGCGGCGAGCGGCTTCGCGACGAATGCGAGCGCGACGACGAGGAGCGCCACCAGCTCGAGCGTGGCGATCACGGCGGTCACGATCGCCGCTTTCCGCCAGGGCGTGCGGGGCTCCGCGTAGCGGGAGAGGCTGGCGGCGGGGAGTTCCACGGACGCCCCAGTTCGCCGCTCTCAGTGACCCTCCTTCCGGCGGATCCAGTCCCATGTCTCCCGGAGGCCGTCCTCGAGCCCGGTCGTGGCGCGAACCCCGAGCTCGCGCTCGATCCGCGAGGGGTCGAGCACGCTTCGCCCGAGCTCGCCCGGCCGCGCCGCCGCGTGCTCGTGCGGAACGTCGACGCCGGCAACGGAGCGGCATGCGTCGAGGAGCTCGAGGACGGAGGTCTCGCGGCCCGTGCCGACGTTGAAGACGCCGCCTCGCCGCCCGGCTGCGGCGAGCGTCGCGCGTACGACGTCCCCGACGTAGACGTAGTCCCGCGTCTGGAGTCCGTCGCCGAAGACACGCGGCGTCCCGCCGGCGGCCAGCAGCCCGAGGAAGATGGCGACGACGCCGGCCTCGCCGTGCGGATCCTGGCGGGGCCCGTACACGTTCCCGAGCCGCAGGGCGACGTGCCCGCCGCCGTGCAGCCGGTCGTACGTCGCCAGGTACTCCTCCGCGGCCAGCTTCGCGGCGCCGTACGGCGAGAGCGGCAGGCGCGGGGAGTCCTCCGGTGCCGGCCGCTCGCACTCGCCGTAGATCGCGCCGCCGGTGGAGGCGAGGATCACCTGGGCGCCGTGGCGGCGGGCTGCCTCGAGCACGCGGATGGTGCCGAGGACGTTGACCTCGCAGTCGTAGTCCGGCCGCTCCACGGACACGCGGACGTCGGCCTGGGCGGCGAAGTGGAAGCAGACCTCGGGCCGTGCCCGGCCGAAGAGAGCCGCGACCGCGGCCGGGTCGCGGATGTCCGCCTCGACGAGCTCGGCCCCCGGCGAGACGTTCTCCCGCCGGCCGGTCGCGAGGTTGTCGAGGACGTGAACCTCGTCGCCGCGGGCGAGCAGCGCGTCGACGAGGTGCGAGGCGATGAAGCCCGCTCCTCCCGTGACCACGGCTCGCATGGGGCGCAATCGTACCGGGGTGCCCCGTCGGCGCCGCCCGGTGGCGCGCGTGCGACAATGGGCCGTTCGTGCGCGTCCGTCGCCCCCTGACCCTCCTGCCTGCGGCGCTGGCGCTTCTCGCCGCTGCGCTCGCTCTGGCGGGGTGCACGGCGAGCGCGCCGGACGAGAGTGCCGCGGCCGCGGCGGAGCCGCCGCGGACCGAGGTCGCCGTCGAGCCGGCCGCCGAGACGTCCGCGCCGGCGGAGCCCGCGACGGCGTCGCCCGCCCGGGAGCTCGTCTACGCCGAGGGAGCCCGCG
>JBBILK010000135.1:0-7283 GCA_037444965.1 Actinomycetota bacterium
GTGCACGCCGCCATGCCGAGGGCGAAGTCGCCCCGGCGTAGCGCGAACTCCTCGAAGGCACAGCCGACGCCTGGCTCGGCGCCCGGCCAGACCGTCTCGACGAGGAGCTCGTCCGGCTCGAGGGCGCTCGTGAAGTGGGTGCGGAAGAGCTCGCCGGCAGGGATCGCACGCCGGCCCCGGCGGGAGGCGGCGACGGCCGTGCCGCCGAGGGCGGTCAGCACGAGCGGGAGCTCGGCGCGGGCGTCGGCGTGGGCGATCGAGCCGCCGACGGTGCCTCGGTTTCGGGTCACGAAGTGACCGAGGTAGGGGACGCACTGCGCGACGAGCGGCAGCCGGCCGGTGACGACCGGCGACGAGGCGAGCACGTGCTGCCGGACGAGCGCTCCGATCCGGACGTCGCCGTCGTCCTCGGCGATGCCGTCGAGGCCGGAGAGCCGGTTGATGTCGACGAGGATTCCCGGCCGGGCCAACCGCATGTTGAGGAGCGGAACGAGGCTCTGTCCGCCGGCCAGCACCTTCGCCTCGTCGCCGTGGTGGCCGAGCAGGTCGAGAGCCTCCTCGGTCGAGGTGGGCCGTGCGTAGTCGAACGGCGGCGGCTTCATCTCCGCAGAATCTCCCACAAACGCGGCGGTGTCAGAGGCAGCTCGACGTCGTCGCGGCCCAGGGCGTCGGCGACGGCGTTCGCGATCGCGGCCGGGGCGCTCATCGTGTTCCCCTCGCCCAGGCCCTTGGCGCCGAGCGGCGTGAACGGAGACGGCGTCTCGCGATGAGCCGAGGTGAGCGGCGGCAGGTCGGGGGCGGTGGGGCAGAGGTAGTCCATCAGGCTGCCGGTGAGCAGGTTGCCGTCCTCGTCGTAGACGACGCGCTCGAAGAGCGCGGCGCCGACGCCGTGGGCGAAGCCGCCGCGCACCTGACCGGCGACGATCAGCGGGTTGAGAAGGCGCCCGGCGTCGTGGACGGTCACGTAGTCGAGAACGTCCACGGCGCCCGTCTCCGGGTCGATCTCGACCACGGCGACGTCGGCGATGAAACCGTGGGCGGCCGAGGAGTTGACCCGATCGTCGGCGTCCGGAGGGTCGAGGTTCGGCGCCGAGTAGAAGGCCGTCGCCTGCAGGCCGGCCTCGATCCCGTCCGGGAGCGACTCGGGGTTCCAGTGGGCGACGCCGGCGATGCGCCGGAGCGAGATCCCGTCCGGGCTGCCGGCGACGCGCGCCCTCCCGCCGGCCAGCTCGACGTCCTCCGGGTCGCACTCGAGCAGGTGGGCGGCGATCCGCCGGCACTTGGCCGCGACGGCGTTCGCGGCGCGCAGGACGGCACCGGCCGCGACGCCGGAGAAGCGAGACGAGTAGCTGCCCGACGAGACCGTCCAGGCGCTCGTCGAGGTGTCGAGCGCGGTCAGAACGGACACGTCCTCGGGCCTGGCTCCGAGCACGTCCGCCACGATCTGCGCGCAGACGGTCCGGTGTCCCTGTCCCTGCGTCGCGGTCGCGATCCGCACGGTGATCCCGCCGAGCGGGCTGACGAGGACGGTCGCAGCGTCGGAGTTCCCGGACTTGGGAAGCTCGGCGGCCCGCTCCCCGGCCGTCCTCGCGAGCGTGATGTAGCCCATGTTCGAGATCGACGGCTCGACCACACAGGCGATACCGACACCGACGAGGCGGCCCTCTGCACGCGCCCGCGCCTGTTCCGCCCGGCGTTCCTCGTAGCGGGCGAGACGGAGCACGTCCTCGAGACAGGCGGGGTAGTCGCCGGAGTCGTAGAGGCCGCCCGAGGGCGTCCTGTAAGGCATCTGCTCCGGCCGGATCAGGTTTCGCCGGGCGAGCTCCGCCGGGTCGAGGCCGAGCCGCGCAGCCGCGACCGCCATCGTTCGCTCGAGCGCGAGGTAGAGCTGCGGCCCGCCGAAGCCCCGGTTGAGGCCGGTCGGGCAGCGGTTCGTCAGGACCACGCGGTTTCGCGCCGCCACGTGCTGGACGCCGTAGGCGCCCGAGAGGGAGCCGTGCATCCGGTAGAGGGTCGCCGGCTCGGGCGCCCGGACGTAGGCGCCGACGTCCTCGACGACGTCGTAGCGAACGGCGAGGAGCTCGCCCTCGGCCGAGAACGCGGCTTCGACGCCGGTCGTCCGCGCGGTGGAGGCGGAGCTGGCGGCGAGGTGCTCGAGCCGGTCCTCCGTCCAGCGAACCGGGACGCCGAGCTTCCTGGAGGCGAGGCCGAGCAGGGCCACGTAGACGTACACGGCGGCCTTGGTCCCGTAGCTACCGCCGGAGTCCGGCGGGGTGATCAGCCGGAGGCTCGAGCCGGGGAGGCCGAGAGCCGCTGCGGCCACGGAGTGGAGCGTGAACGGCCCCTGGAAGTTCGCCCACGCCGTGAGCGTCCCCGCGCCCGAGTCCCAGTCGGCGAGGACCGCGTAGCCCTCGATCGGGGTCGCGCTCCAGCGTGGGAAGACGAAGCGCTCGCGCACGACGAGCGCGGCGCGCGCGAAGGCCGCCTCGGGGTCGCCGTAGCGGAAGCTCCGGTCGGAAGCGACGAGGCCGGGTGTCGCGGCGGCGGCAAGCGGGTCGAGCACCGGCTCGAACGGCTCGTAGTCGACCTCGATCAGCTCGAGCGCGTCCTCGGCCGCGTAGCGGTCGCGGGCGACGACGACCGCGAGGGGCTCGCCCGCGTAGCGGGCAACCTCTGTCGCGGCCGCGTAGTAGGGGATCGGGGAGTCGACCCCGGCGGCGAACGGCTGCGACATGGCGGCGACGTCCCGACCGGTGAGCACCCCGACGACGCCCGGGGACGTCGCTGCCGCAGCCGCGTCGAGCCGGGCGATGCGCGCGTGCGCGAGCTGCGAGCGCAGGATCGCTGCGTGGCAGGCGCCCGGCACCGGCTCGAGATCGTCGAGGAAGCGGCCGGCCCCGCGCAGGAGCGCGTCGTCCTCGAGCCTGGGCAGCGCGCGGCCGACCCACTGCTGGCTCCCGGCGGCGTCCACCTGACGGAATCTACCGTGACGCCTCGGGCCGCACAGGCTCGTTCGGCGCAACCGCCCGCCTGAGCCAGATTCCGATCAGGAAGGCGGCGATCGCGGGGAGCGCGAGCCAGATCGTGAGCGCGATGATCGCCGCGCGCAGGAAGTCGAAGCCCTGGCCGACGCGCTCGTCGATCACGCCGCTCGCGAGCGTCGTCTCGACGGCGTCGAGCTGGGCGGCGAGGTCGCGCATCGAGGCGCTGGTCTCGCCGAGCTGGTCGCGGTTCGCCGTCAGGTCGCCGGCGATTCTCGCGAGGCTCGGCTCGAGGCCGACGAGCTGCTCGGAGACGCCGTCGAGAGCCGGCACCGAGCCGACGAACGGCTTGATCGTGGCGAAGAACGTCGCGAGATCGTCGACGACCCCCGCGAGCCGGGTCGTCACCTCGCCCATCTGCCCGAGCCCGGTCGCGGTGCTCTCGAACGTCGTCCGGAAGCCGTCGACCGAGTCCGCGGTGTCGCGCAGGCTCGTCGCCGTCTGGTCGATGGTCGCCTCGAGCTGGTCGATCTGCGCCGCCACGTCCTGCTGCGTGTCGCCGAACGCACCGTCCAGCCAGAAGACCGCGACGACCGCGCCGATCGCGAGCGCGATCCCGATCGCTCCGTAGGCGATCAGCCCGTTGGCGAGGCGGCGGCTCTCGACCGGCGTGATCTCGGTGCCGTCCGGGACGGAGGTCGCCATCGCGGGCTGACTCTACCGCGATAATCGAGCCGTGACCGGTCTGCGAACGGAGCTCGAGAGCCTGCTCGACGGCGTCCGGCGGGGCGAGATCGAGCCTGCGCACGCGCTCGAGCTCCTCGCCGAGCTGCCGTACCGCGACCTCGGCTTCGCCCGCGTCGACGTTCACCGCGAGCTCCGCCAGGGCGCGCCCGAGGCCGTGCTCGCGGAGGGCAAGACACCGGAGCAGGTCGCGGCGATCGTCTCCGCCCTACTGGAGGGAGGCGCGGGCAGCGTGCTCGTGACCCGGGCGGCGGAGGACGTGCGTCGCGCGGTGACGGCCGTCGCTCCCGAGGCCCAGGAGGACGAGCGGGCCCGGGCCGTCTGGGTCGCGCGCGAGCCCGCGGAGCGCTCCGGTCTCGTCGCGATGGTCTCCGCCGGGACCTCGGACGGGCCGGTCCTCCACGAGGCGCGGATCCGCGCCGAGCTGCTCGGAACCGAGGTCGTCGTGCACGAGGACTGCGGCGTCGCCGGCCTCCACCGGCTGGCCGCCGTGCTGCCGGACCTCGCCCGGGCGGACTGTGTCGTCGTCGTCGCGGGGATGGACGCGGCGCTGGCCAGCGTCGTCGGGGGAATCGTCGCCTGCCCCGTGATCGGCGTGCCGACGAGCGTCGGCTACGGCGCCGCCGATGGGGGCCGCACGGCGCTGAACGCGATGCTCTGCTCCTGCGCGGCCGGGCTCGCCGTGGTCGGCATCGACGACGGCTTCGGCGCAGGCACGATCGCGGCGCGGATCGCGCGTGCGGCGAGGACGGAGCGATGATTCCCGAGACGCGCTACGCGAAGACGGCCGACGGCGTGCACATCGCCTACCAGATCGCCGGCGACGGCCCCGTCGATCTCGTGTTCGTGATGGGGTGGACGTCGAACGTGGAGGCGATGTGGGACGAGCCCGAGCTCGCGCGCTTCCTCTCGCGCCTGGCGTCGTTCTCGAGGCTCATCCTCTTCGACAAGCGCGGCGTCGGGCTCTCCGACCGGGTTCCCGACTCGCAGCTCCCCTCGCTCGAGACGCGAATGGACGACGTGCGGGCCGTGATGGACGCGGTCGGATCGGACCGCGCCGTCGTCTTCGGTGTCTCCGAGGGCGGCCCGATGGCGATCCTCTTCGCCGCGACCTATCCCGAGCGGACGATCGCGCTGCTCCTCTTCGGGACGGAGTCCGACTGGACACGGCGCTACCGAAGCTCGCCCGAGCACCTGGCCGAGATCGAGCGGGGATGGGGCACGCCGGAGTTCGCGAGAGACGCTCTGCGTGAGTGGGCGGCCCCGAGCCACGCGGACGACGAGCGGCTGGTTGCGTGGCTCGCGTCGTACCTGCGCCGCGCCGCCAGCCCGGGCGCGGCGATCGCGCTCGCGCGCATGAACGGGGAGATCGACGTCACCCCTGCCCTGGGCGCGATCCACGTGCCGTCGCTGGTGCTCGCGCGGCCGGGGGACCTGGACTTCCCGCTCGAGCGCGTGCGGCAGGTCGCGCTCGGGATCCCGGGAGCGACGTTCGTCGAGCTGCCCGGCGACGCGCACCTGTTCTGGGTGGGCGACCAGGCCGCGCTGCTCGACGAGGTCGAGCGGTTCGTGGCCGGCCTTCGAGACCAGGAGGCGGATCTCGACCGGTTTCTCGCCACCGTTCTCTTCACCGACATCGTCGGCTCGACGGAGCGGGCCGCGGAGCTCGGCGATCGGCGCTGGAAGGAGCTCGTCGAAGCCCACCACGCTCGCGTGCGCGGCCAGCTCGCTCGCTTCCGGGGCCGGGAGTGGGACACGGCGGGCGACGGTTTCTTCGCCACCTTCGACGGCCCCGCCCGGGCGGTCCGCTGCGCGCTCGCGATCGCCGGCTCGGTCCGCGAGCTCGGGCTCGAGATCCGGGCGGGCCTGCACACGGGCGAGTGCGAGCTGGTCGCGGGCAAGGCCGGCGGGATCGCCGTCAGCATCGGCGCGCGGGTTGCGGCACACGCCGGCCCTGCGGAGGTCTGGGTCTCGCAGACCGTGAAGGACCTCGTCGCCGGCTCCGGGCTCGCGTTCGAAGATCGGGGGGAGCACGAGCTCAAGGGCCTGCCGGGCAGCTGGCGCCTCTACCGTGCCGTCGGCTGACATGGCCTCGCCCATCGCATACCTCGACTGCGTCGGCGGCATCGCCGGCGACATGCTCCTCGCGGCGCTGCTCGACGTCGGCGCGAGCGAGGAGCGGCTGTGCGCGATACCGGGTCGGCTCGGCCTCGGTGCGGTCGAGATCCGTGTGGAGCGCGTCGAGCGGCACGGCATCGGCGCTCTCCACGTCGACGTGGTCGGCCCGGAGGATCCGCCGCCGCGCACCTGGCGGGGGATGCGCGAGCTGGTCGAGCAGGCCGATCTCGGGCCCCGCGTCCGCTCGCGCGCCCTCGAGGCGCTTCGGCTGCTCGCGGAGGCGGAGGCGAAGATCCACGGGGCGCCGGTCGACGACGTCCACTTCCACGAGCTCGGCGGGGTCGACACCCTGGTCGACCTCTGCGGCGCCGGCGAGCTGCTCGAGGAGCTCGGGGTCGAGCGAGTCTTCTGCTCGCCGTTCCCGTACACGCGCGGGCTCGTGCAGGCCGAGCACGGCATCCTGCCCGTCCCGGCCCCGGCGACGCTCGAGCTGCTGCGCGGCGCCCAGCTCGAGGGTGTCGAGGGCACGAAGGAGCTCGTGACGCCGACCGGCGCCGCGCTCGCGGCGGCCCTCTCCGAGTCGTTCGGGCCGCCCCCGCCGCTGCGGCTGGAACGGATCGGGTACGGGGCGGGCACGGACGACCTCCCTGAACGACCGAACGTCCTGCGCGTCCTGATGTACCTCCCCATGCCGGGCACGCTGCTCGAGACGAACCTCGACGATCTCAACCCGGAGCTCGTCCCCGACGCGGCCGAGCGCTGCTTCGCCGCCGGCGCCCTCGACGTCTGGACGGTGCCTGCGCAGATGAAGAAGGGCCGGCCCGGGATCGTGCTCTCGGCGCTCGCTCGCCCGGCCGACGAGCGCGCCGTCGCGGCAGCGATCCTGACCGAGACGAGCGCCCTCGGCGTGCGCGTGCAGCGGCTCCGCCGGTACGAGCTCGAACGCGAGGAGCGAGTGGTCGAGCTCGACGGGGGGAGCGTGCGGGTCAAGCTCGGCCGCCTCGACGGGCGCCTCGTCAACGTCGCTCCCGAGCACGACGACTGCGCCGAGCTCGCCCGGCGCACCGGCAGGCCGGTAAAGTCGGTCTGGGCCGAGGCTCTGGCCCGGGCGCAGGTGCTATGAGGACGCTCCGACGACTCGAAGCGCGAATCGTCGACCTGGGCAGCGCGGTCGTCGCCTTCTCCGGCGGTGTCGACTCGTCGCTCGTGGCTGCGCTCGCCGCGCGCGCCCTCGGCGATCGGGCGCTCGCGGTCACCGCCGTCTCGCCGGCGCTCGCGAGCGGCGAGCTCGACGCCGCCCGCGAGGTCGCGCATGCGATCGGAATCGCCCACGAGACGATCACGACCGCCGAGCTCGAGCGCGAGGGCTACCGGAGAAACGACCGCGACCGCTGCTACCACTGCAAGAGCGAGCTCTACCGGAAGCTCGAGGAGGTCGCC
>JBBILK010000136.1:0-7280 GCA_037444965.1 Actinomycetota bacterium
TGATCGCAGCCATCCTGCTCCTGAGCGGGCTCGACCTCGTTCGCAGGCGGTCCGCCGCCGGGCCGCCCGCGCCCGCAGGCGAGCGCGAGCTCGACATCCGGGCGGCGGTGGTCACCGGCCTCGTGATCGGCCTCCTGGGCGGGTTCGTCGGGCTGATCCTCGGCGCGCTGCGCATGCCCGCCTTGCTGAAGCTGGTCGGCGAGGTGCCCGCGCGCGCGGTCGGCACGAACCTCGCGGTCGGCGTCCTCGTCGGCATCGCCGGGCTCGTCGGCCACCTGCCCTCCGCGCCGCCCGACTGGGACCTGCTCGCGATCGGCGCCGGAGCCTCGATTCCGGGAGCACTGCTCGGCGCCCGCCTCACCGGTCGGCTCACGGAGCCGCAGCTCGTCCGCGCGATCGGCGCCGTCCTCCTCGTCGCGGGCGTCTCGATGGCGGTACAGGCCGCAGTCTAGGAGGAAGTCGTCCCTCCGGAACGGAAAACCTAGGCCTGTCGCGAACAAGATCCGTACTTTCCCCCGACGTGCGCTCCGCGCCGACACCGATGCGCGCTGCCCGTCGGACGCGAGATGCTGAGCCTACATTCGTAACTACGTGTCACTAACGGGGGGACAGTATGCACCTGACCCGAAGGGCATTACTCAAGAGCGCGGGTGTCGGCGGCGGTGCGCTGCTCGCGAGCCGGCTCGTTCCCGGCGGGCGCGAAGCCGCGGGCGCGGACGAGGAGTCCGCCGCCGCTCCGGTCGACGAGTGGGTTCCGACGGCCTGCTGGATCGGCAAGCAGGACTGCGGGATGCTCGCGCGCCGAGTCGACGGCCGGGTCGTGAAGTTCGAGGGGAACCCAGCTCACCCCCGGAACGCCGGCACCCTCTGCCCGAAGGGGATGGCCCAGATCGTCTCGGTCTACGACCCGCACCGGCTCCGGGTGCCGCTCGTCCGCACGAACGAGAAGGGCAGCTCCGGCGAGTGGCGAGAGGCCTCCTGGGACGAGGCGCTGACGCTCGTCGCGGACAAGATCAACGAGGTGCGCGACGACGACCCCAAGCTGATCATCTGGCAGAAGGGTCGGAGCAAGAGCAAGGAGCTCTACGACGAGCCCGTCGTCGAGGCCCTTGGAGCAACCAGGCTCGGTCACGGCGCCTTCTGCTCGGACGCCGGTTATCGAGCATGCGAGTACACGACCGGCGTCGAAGGTGTCCTCCACCCGGACTTCCAGCACACGCGCTACCTGCTCTCGTGGGGTTGGAACATCACGAACGGCGGCGGGAACAAGCTCTGCTGGATCACCTGGAATCGCCAGCTCCTCGACGCCAGGGAGCGGGGTCTCAAGATCGTCGTGATCGACCCCCGGCTTCGCAGCGCCGGGCCGTTCGCGGACGAGTGGCTACCGATCCGGCCCGCAACCGACCTGGCGTTCGCGCTCGCGCTCCAGAACGTCCTGCTCGAGCTCGGCTACGTCGACGAGGAGTACCTGAAGAACTCCACGAATGCCCCGTTCCTCGTCGGCGACGACGGCCACGTCGTGCGCGTCGGCGGGGTGGAGGCCGTCTGGGATCAGGCGTCCGCGCGTCTCAA
Source organism: Actinomycetota bacterium (assembly GCA_037444965.1). Taxonomy (GTDB): domain Bacteria; phylum Actinomycetota; class Thermoleophilia; order Gaiellales; family Gaiellaceae; genus JBBILK01. The sequence goes on from JBBILK010000136.1 coordinate 1,573, forward strand.
AGCGTACGACGACCCGACGCTCGTCGACCCGTTGCTCGAGGGCAAGGTGTTCCTCGAGAGTGGCCAGTCGGTTAGGCCGGCATTCGAGGTCGTCAAGGAACACGTCGCCCAGTACACGCCCGAGTGGGCCGCCGAGATCACCGGGATCCCGGCCGAGACGATTCGTCGGATCGCCGCTGAGCTCGGCGAGAACGCGCAGATCGGGAGCACGATCGAGATCGACGGCCACTCGCTTCCCTACCGGCCGGTCGCCGCGATGGCCTACCACATGGCCCAGCAGGAGCTCGGCTTCCAGGCGACGAGGGCGATGCTCGGCGTGTTCATGCTCCTCGGCGCAGTCGGAGCGGTAGGCGGCCAGCGGATCGAGGTCGGCAAGTGGAAGTTCGACGAGGAGAAGTGGGCGAAGTGGAACGAGGTCGAGATCGGCGACCCGCCCTACAGCTTCACTCTGAAGGACTCGAAGTTCTTCCCCATCAACAGCGCGAACCCGCAGGTGGTCGCCGGCGTGATGCAGGATCCCGAGAGGTACGGGGTCGAGAAGCTCCCCCGGATGGTCATCGTCCACATGACGAACCCGCTCCTCGCCTACCCCGACCAGAAGCGGGCGATGGATCTCTACAGCCGCTTCGAGTTCGTCACCGTGCTCTCCCCGTGGCTGACCGAGACAGCCGACTACTACGCCGACGTGATCCTTCCTACCGCGACGATCGAGAAGTACGAGGGGCCGATCGGCGGCACGGACCAGTACATCGACGCCGTCGGCCTGCGCGTCCCACCGATGGAGCCGCTCTACGAGTCCCGCGGCGAGATCGACATCTACCTCGACCTCATGGAGAAGGTCGGCGTGCTCTACGGCGAGCACGGGTACCTCTACTACGTGAACGAGTGGCTGAAGCTCGTCGAGATCGACGAGGAGACCGAGGAGGTGACCCCGGGGCCCTATGCGCTGCCGCTCGACCAGAAGCCGACGGTGCGCGACATCTTCGACCGCTGGGCGAAAGGCCAGGGGATCGAGGAGGGAGTCGCCTACTTCGAGCAGAACGGCGTTCTCGTCAAGGGGCCGTTCAAGGTGACCGACTTCTACGGGGCCGCCATGGATCCGCCGTTCGGTGGCGTCCGCCACCGCCTCTACGGCGAGGCGCTCCTCCGCTACCGCGAGGAGATGAAGGCGAAGGGAGCAGACGAGATCTACTGGCAGGACTACACGCCGCTCCCCACCTGGCGGCCGCCGACGATGGAGGCGTCCCCGGCGGACTACGACCTCTACCTGATCAGCTACAAGCTGATCGAGCACAAGCAGAGCCGCTCGAGCTTCGTGCCGCTGCTCGAGGAGCTCTCGGGCGGGCAGAGGCTCTCCATCAACCCCGCGACCGCGCGGGCACGCGGAATCGAGAACGGCGACGAGGTGTGGGTCGAATCCCACAACGCCGTGACCGGCGAGACACGCAGAGTCAGGGTGAGAGCAGAGGTCACGGCGGGGATCCGGCCCGACACGGTCGGCATGCCACACCACTTCGGCAACTGGACGCACCCGTGGGGACAGAACCGGGGTCCCTCGCCGAACGAGATCCTCTTCAGCGGCGAGGGCTACGTGGCGAACACGGCCGACCAGTCGTACCACGTCAAGGTCCGCGTCTACAAGGCCTAGGAGGAGCGAGCGATGCCCAGATACGGAATGGTGATCGACCTCGACCGCTGCATGGGCTGCCGCGCCTGCATGGAGGCATGCAAGATCGAGAACGCGACCACCGAGGGCCACTTCTGGATGAACGTCTTCCGCTACGAGGAGGGCGAGTACCCGGACGTGCACGTCGGCTTCCTCCCGCGGCCGTGCCAGCATTGCGAGAACGCGCCGTGCGTGAAGGTTTGCCCGGTGCAGGCAAGGCATCAGCAGGACGACGGTCTCGTCCTCACCGACTTCAAGCGCTGCATCGGCTGCCGCTACTGCGAGGTCGCGTGCCCCTACGGTGTCAACTACTTCGCCTTCGCGGAGCCGGAGGACAGCTACTACCTCGACTGGAGCGACCCCGCGCTCGAGTCGGTCACCGGCGGTGCGCAACCGCCCTACAGGAACCCCGACCTCGACGTCCGGCACGGGCCCGACGGGCGGCTCGTCGCCGGCGACGGCCACTACGGCGGCGTGATGACGAAGTGCACGTTCTGCGTGCAGCGCCTCGAGAAGGATCTCGACCCGGCCTGCGTCGCGAACTGCCCGGTCGACGTCTTCACGTTCGGTGACCTGGACGACCCGGAGAGCGAGGTGTCGAGGAAGCTCGCGTCGACCAGAACCTTCCGGCTGAAGGAGGAGCTGAACACGCGGCCCAAGGTGTTCTACGTCGGCACGCCCCCCGGGGAGGACACCCGCGAGCTGGAGCCGGTCTCGAAGGGAAGGGAGTGAGGGATGGCCACGCCTGAAGCCAAGCGGAGGAACACCGCCGAGTACGCGTACTTCGGGGCGCTCGCCGTCCTCACCGCCGTCGTCGGGCTCGCCGTGTACGCGTGGTTCAAGCAGACGACGGTCGGCCACGTCCTCACCGGCCTCGACGACGCGACCCCCTGGGGCCTCTACATCGTCGGGTTCGTCTTCTTCGTCGGCGCGAGCGCCGGCTCGACCGTGATCGGGCTCATGATCCACGCGTTCGGGCGCGAGGACTACGCGAAGCTCGGGACACGGGCGATCTTCGTCGGCTTCCTCTCCCTTGCGGCCGCGATGACGAACATCGCCGTCGACGTCGGCTCGATTCCACGGATGATCCAGCTCCCGTGGGTCTACCACAACCCGACGTCGATGTTCTTCTACACCTCGATCACGTACTACATCTTCGCCGGGATCCTGCTCGGCGAGCTCTACTACGCCGTCAAGCTCACGAAGGGAACGGCGAGCGGTCGCGACAGGAAGATCGCGAAATGGCTCTCGATCGCCGCGGTCCCGTTCGCGCTCGCGATCCTGCACGCCCCGCACGGCGCGCTGTTCGCGGTCGTCAAGGCGCGCGAGTTCTGGAACAACCCGCTGCTCCCACCCCACTTCGCCGTGGTCGCGCTCGTCTCGGGTACGGCGATCATGATCCTCCTCGCCGTCGCGACCAACAAGTGGGGCAAGACCGAGATCGCGAGCCCGAAGACCCTCAGCCACATGGGAGGGCTGCTCGCCTTCTTCCTGGTCGTCGCGGCGTTCATGGATCTCTTCGACTTCCTCGTCTTCACCTACAGCGACAACCCGACGGGGGCGTCGGCGTGGGATGTCATCTGGGGACCGCAGCTCGGCTTCTCCATCGTCCACGTCGCCGGCTACGTCCTCGCGATCGGCATCCTGCTCTTCAAGCGCAGCGACGTCAGGTGGCTGACCGCGGCGTCGCTGCTGGTGATCGCAGGAGTGGCCGCCTACCGCTACAACCTCGTGACGATCGGCTTCGCTCAGCCCCTGCTGCCGTTCCAGGAGCACGTGCAGTACTGGCCGTCCCGCTACGAGATCTCCATGGCGCTCGGCATCGTCGCTCTGATCGTGCTCTCCTACCTCATCCTCGTCAGGGTGATCCCGATGGAGGAGACCGGGAAGGCACGGTGGGATGCGGGGAAGCTGCTGGGGCGCGAAGAGAAGCCCGGAGCCGGTGAGCCCGAGCTCCAGGCCTGAGGAGCAGATCGGCCTGGCGGACCTCGCCGGGGTCCGCCAGGCCACTTATGCGCTCTACGGGTCTCTCTACTGCGGCCCGATCGCGGCGGCCCGGCTCGAAGCGGTCTCGGTCGCCGCCGCCGAGCTCCGGCAGCAGGACGATCGCGTCGGCTCGTTCTCGTTCTTCCCCACCTGGCGAAGGGTGCTCGACACGCTCACCGAGCTCGACGCCGAGGCACGAAGGGGCATCGAGGAGGAGCACGTCCGCCTCTTCCAGCTCGGCGGTCTCAGGCCGCTCTGCCCGCCGTTCGAAGCGGCGTACCTCGACCCGTCGGGGTTCGAGCGCGGAGCCCTGGCCGTCGACGTCGAGCGGGCGTACGCCCGGGCCGGAGTGACGGTCTCGCCCGGCGAGCTCCCCGACCACGTGGGACTCGAGCTCGAGTTCGTCTCCCTCCTGTGCGGCGAGGAAGCGGAAGCGTGGCGGGCGCTCGACGAGGCGCGGGCGCTCGAGCGCCTTCGCTTGCAGGTGAGCTTCCTCGACGAGCATCTCCTGCGGTGGCTGCTCGCGTTCGTCCGGGGCGTCCACGCGGCGGCTTCGGAGGACAGCTTCTACACCCGCCTCGCGGAGGCCACCCGCGCATTCGTCGTCCACGACCGTGAGCTTGCCCGCGCCATCCTCGCCCGGGCCGACGAAACGGCGTCGCTGCGGTGAGCACGCCACACGTCGCCGTCGGCCTGTGCGACGGGGTTGCCGGACGGCCCGAGCTCGTCCGCCTGCAGGCGCAGCTCGCAGCGCTCGTTCCTGCCGTCCGCGTCGAGGTCCTGCCCGACCTCTGCCGCCGCCCCGAGCTCCTTCCGGAGCTCGCGGAGCGCACCGGAGCGCGGCGGATCGTTCTCGGCCTCTGCGAGGGGGTCTCGAGCGGCGCGGAGCTCCAGGCCTGGATCCGGAAGGCTGGTCTCGACCCCTTTGCGCTCGAGCTCCTGGCTCCGCTCGAGCCGCTCGGTGAGGCTCCCGTCCGGCTCGCCGCGGCGGTCGCGCGCCTCGAGGCTTTCGGCGGGAGCCAGCCCGAGCAGCTGAGGCTGAAGCTCCTCTCCCTCGAGGGGAAGGTGAGCCGGCGGGCCCTCTTCACGCTGCCACCCGTTACGTACGAGGCCGTGCCGAGCATCGACGAGGAAGGCTGCCTCGGGTCGAGACGATGCGGCCTCTGCATCCCGGCCTGTCCGGTGACGGCGATCGAGGTGCACGAGGGTCGCGTTGCCGTCGACCGGGACGGGTGCGCGACGTGCGGGATCTGCGTCTCCACCTGTCCGGTCGATGCGATCGGGTTCCCGGGGGCAGCGCTCGCCCAGTACGAGGCCGAGCTGAACGTCCTGGCAGCGAGCGGGCAGGCGGTCGCGCTCACCTGCCGCCGTGACCGGGCGACAGGCGAGCGTCTCGGCGCCGGCTGGGCCCGTGTGCCGGTGCCCTGTCTCGGCATGGTCACGCCTGGGTGGTTGCTGCAGGCGCTCGCCGCCGGTGCGCCCGCGGTTGCGCTCCTCGCCTGCGCCGACGGCTGCGGGGTTGGCCAGGAGCCTGCGGTCGAGAGCCGGGCCGACTACACAACGGAGCTCCTGCGCCTGCTCGGAGACGAGGAGGCGACGCGGCGGGTGGTGCTCGGCGCCCAGGCCGCCGCCTCACCCCCCGCGGTCACACGACTCTCGCAACCAGCGGGTCAGCTCCAGCTGCGGGAGCCTGCCGCGACGATCACGGCCGCTCTCGTTCTCGCCCAGCACGCCGGTGACTCCGGCGTCTTCCTGCACGCGAGCTCGCCGCTCGGCCTGGTGAGCGTGCGTGACGACACCTGCACGCTGTGCGGGGCGTGCGCCGACGTGTGCCCGACGGGCGCCTTGACGCACACCGAGACGGCAGAGGCCGCCGTCCTCGCCTTCGACGCGGCGCAGTGCATCGCCTGCAGCCGGTGCGTTCCCGTCTGCCCCGAGGGTGCGAGCGAGACGATCCGGATGAGCCGGGCAACCGACCTCGCGACAGCCGCCGGGGGACGCATGGAGCTCAAGCGCGACCTGGTCGCGCTCTGCCAGAACTGCGGCCGTCCCGTGG
>JBBILK010000137.1:0-7265 GCA_037444965.1 Actinomycetota bacterium
CGCGTGGGACGGGGCCAACCGGACGTTCCTCTACCTCGTCGTCTATACGCTCTTCGCGATCCTGCCGTGGACGCCGGCGCAGGGCGCCGTTCTGCTCGGCGTCTACGTTCTCGCGAGCGCCGGTGTCCTCGGGGGTTTTCTTGTGCGCGCCGGGGCGGCGTCAGACCCGTCGGGGTTCTTCACCGGGGGTCGGCTCGCGGAGCCTGCCGGCTATATCAACGCGACCTGCGCGCTCGCGCTGCTCGCGTTCTGGCCGGCGGTGTTCCTCGCCTCACGGCGCGAAACGCCGTGGTTCCTTCGCGGGGTGTTCCTCGCCGCCGCGGGGCTCTTCGTCCAGGTCGCGCTCTTGACGCAGAGTCGCGGCGCGCTCTTCACCGCCCCGATCGTTCTCGCGCTCTATCTCGCGCTCGTGCCCGGGCGCGTCCGCTCGCTGCTCGCGCTCGTTCCGGTCGCCGTTGTCGTTGTGCTTTGGCGCGATCCGATCCTCGATGTGTACGCGGCCGACGTGGGAGGACGGGCCGCTGTGCTCGACCGGGCCCTCGCGGCTGCCCTCGGGTCGGTGCTCGTCCTGTCTGCAGTCGGGACGGCCCTCGGGCTGATCGAGATCCTGGTACGGATCGGGCCGGACACGAGCCGCCGGCTTCGTCAAATCGCGGGTGTCACGGCCGGAACTGGAGGGGTGGCCGTGGTTGTCGCGCTCCTGGTTGTCTACGGCAACCCGTTTGAGCGCGCCGAGAACGCCTGGAACGAGTTCAAGGCGGGGGAGACCGTCGACTACGGCACATCCCATTTCAGCGCGCTGGGGAGCAACCGCTATGACTTCTGGCGGGTGGCGATGGGCGAGTTCGCCGATCACCCCGTCACCGGTGTCGGAGTCGACAACTTCGCCGTCGCGTATGCGCGTGAGCGACGGAGCGACGAGGAGCCGCTCTACCCGCACAGTCTTCCCGTGATGGTGCTCTCGCAGACCGGAGTCGTCGGTGGCGCTCTCCTCATTGGCTTCCTCGTGTCAGCGCTCGGAGCAGCCTGGCAGGCTCGCTCGCGCTCGACGCCGTTCGGGTGGGCTGTTGCCGCGACCGGCGTGATCACGTTTGCGTACTTCGTCGTCCACGGCTCCGTCGACTGGTTCTGGGAGTTCCCAGGCCTCGGGGCTCCGGCGTTCGCGTTTCTCGGCCTCGCCGCCGGCCTCTGTCGCTCACGGGTCGGTGGGCAGAGCGACCCTCCGCCTGCGCGGGCAACGCGGGTAGTTGCTTCCGCGAGCGTGGTTGCGCTCCTCACGCTCGGGGCCGCGTCCTTCCTGTTCCCCTGGCTCGCCGCTAGGAACGTCGACGAAGCCGCCAGGACGTGGAGATCCGATCCAGAGGCCGCGTTCGAGCAGCTCAGCCGCGCCCGGACGCTCAACCCCGTGAGCGATCGGCCCGATTTGATCGCGGGCGCGATCGCGAGCCGCGTGGAGGACTGGAATCGGATGCGGACGTCCTTCGAGCTCGCGGTCGAGCGGAACCCGTCGAGCTGGTACGCACACCTCGAGCTCGGCATTCTCGACGCGCTCGAGGGGCGGCAAGGGGACGCGCTTCGCCGGCTCGAGACGGCGCGAACGCTCAACCCGCTCGACCCCGTGATCGCTGACGTGCAGCGCATGATCGAGGTGGGCGAGACGGTTGCACCGGACGTGATCGACCGCCTGTTCGTGCAGCGCGTAGAGGCGAGGTCGAGCTGAACCAAGCCAGAACCGGGCTCTGTCCGACCTCATTGACAGAATGGCTATGGGCGACTACCGTTCGGTGCAGACCTGCCCCGGAGGTCGAAATGCGGCGGAAAGGGTGTATGGAATGATGCGAATGCTTGTCTCGGCGTGCGTCTCGACGGCTCTTCTGCTGACATGGGCGGGGTCGGCGCTCGCGCAGAGCTCGGAACAGACGGGTTACAACTTCGGCGGCGGCGGTGTTCAGGGCGAGGTCGAAGGTGGCGGGGCGCTGCCCTTCACCGGTCTCGATCTGGGCCTCCTGATCGGTGGCGGGCTGCTGCTCGTTGCCGTCGGGGCGACTCTGCGGCGAGTCTCGCGCGCTCGGTCGTAGCTCGTTTCCGCAGTCTGCAGCGGGGCTTTGGAAACTCGGTCCGCCGGCCGATAGTCTCTGGGAACGCGAGCCAGAGCCGGCCGGTCGATGAAGCACCAGAGCACGCTTCAAACCCTCGATAGACCACTGCTCGAGGAACCCAGGGGGATCCGGGCGATCGACACTCGCCGCGTCTCCTGGGAGCGGCTCTGCCTCCTGGTCGACGCGACGATGCTCGCGGCAGCCCTGCTCTCGGCGGAGCTCGGGGCTCCCGCGGCTGGAGTGCCGCGATCCCCGCTTGGCTGGGCGATCGCGTTTCCGCTGCTCGTGCTCGCCGCGATGCGGTGGCGGGGAGGGTATCGCTCGCGCCTGCAACTCCAGGTCCTGGACGATCTCCGCGTCATCGTCGTCTCGACGTCTCTGGCGGCGACGGCCGTGATCTCGGTCCGCGTCGTCGTCGCAGACGACTCCTGGGTCGCCGCCGAGACGATCCGCCTGTGGCTCTTCTCGACGGCGTACCTCGCTGCGGGCCGTGCCGGTCTCTTCTGGGCCCAGAGGCGTGCCAGGTGCCGCGGCGAGGCGGGCAGGCCGACGCTCATCGTGGGTGCGGGAAGGGTCGGGCAGCTGACCGCGAAGCGGCTGCTCGAGCACCCCGAGCTCGGGCTACGCCCGGTCGGTTTCCTCGACAAGGAGCCGCTCCGCGACGCCGACGAGGTCGCCGGGCTGCCGGTATTGGGCGCGAGCTGGGACCTCGAGCGCATCGCTGCCTCGTACGGTGTCGAGCACGTGATCATCGCGTTCTCGACAGCACCGCACGAGGTGCTCCTCGGCCTGGTGAGGCGGTGCGACGAGCTCGGGATCGCCGTATCCCACGTGCCGAGGCTGTTCGAGCGTGTGACCGACCGAGTCACGGTCGAGCACCTAGGCGGCCTGCCGCTCCTTTCCGTCGAGCACGCGGATCCCAAGGGCTGGCAGTTCACGGTGAAGTACGCGCTCGACCGCATCGTCGCGACGTTCCTGCTCCTGCTCGCAAGTCCGATCCTCGCGGCCTCGGCCCTCGCGATCTCAACCACGATGGGACGGCCGCTCTTCTACCGTCAGCCCCGCGTCGGCAGGGATGGTCGCGTTTTCGAGATGCTGAAGTTCCGGACGATGAGCGGCTCTCCCGAGGGCAGCGGCGAAGCCGATCTCGACTGGGCACGGGCTCAGGTCGGCGCGGGCGACACCGCCGTCGCCGATGAGCCTCCGGACCGGCGCACTCCGGTCGGTCGCGTCCTTCGTCGCTTCTCCCTCGATGAGCTGCCGCAGCTCTGGAACGTCTTCCGGGGGGACATGTCCCTCGTCGGCCCGCGTCCCGAGCGGGTGGACTACGTGCGAGAGTTCGAGCAAGCGGTCTATCGCTACGGCGAGCGCCACCGCGTGAAGTCGGGGATCACCGGCTGGGCGCAGGTGAATGGACTCCGGGGCAAGACATCCCTCGCGGATCGAGTCGAGTGGGACAACTTCTACATCGAGAACTGGTCGCTCTGGCTCGACTTCAAGATCCTGCTCCTGACGGCGCTGGCCGTCTTCCGGTCCGGCGAGGCTTCTTGAGCGAGCGACGGAGCGTCGCTCTACGGTCTTCCGAAATCCGCGACGACGACGGTGGTCGGCCGCCCACCGAACACGCCCGGTGCCTGGGAAGCGCGAACCGCGCCGAGGCCGATCTCGCGGAAGCTCGAGCTGAGCAGGATGGCCCGGTGCGGTGCGCTCCCGAGCCACATCTGCACCGCCTGGGCGGCTGTCGAGTCCGGCGAGCGCCAGAGGATCGTCTCGCCTACGGCGGAGCCGTCGTAGAAGCGCCGGATCCTGGTCGTCGGTGACGTCCCGTCGGCCGACGAGTGGCTGAAGAACCCGTTCCGGATCATCGACCGGGCATGGCCGTCCGCCGCACGGGCAAGGCCTCGGTCGAGGCGCAGCGGCCGGAGCCCCTTCGAACGTCGCACGGCGTTGATTCGCGCAAGGATGGCGTTCTCGAGACTGTTCGCTGCGACGACCGCCGCCTGGGAGGAGGCGGTGGGTGCGGCCTGTGCGGGTGTGAATCCGGCAGAGAGGAGCAGCGTCGCCGCCGTCACAAGGGCGAGACCGAGCGGGAGAAGGCGCGTCGAGCGGTCCATTACGTAACCGGAGCATCGGACAGGGAAAAAACTGGCGCGTCCCGCGTTCGGGGGACGCGATCACTGGAACGAGGGATTGGCCGAGCGCCTAGCGGGGCCGACCGAGGTCGACGACCATGATCGTCACGTCGCGGCCCCCGAAGAAGCCCGGCGCGTCGTTGACACGCACCGCGCCCACGCCGATTTCCCGGAAACGGGCACTCAGCAGCTGTGCCCGGTGTGACCCGCTTCCGAGCCACCACGAGATCGCCTGGGCGGGGGTCGCGTCGCCTTCGGCCCAGTACATCACCTCGCCTGCACTCTCGCCGCCGTAGTAGGCCTCGATTCGGCGGATCGCGGAAGAGCCGTCGGCGGATGCATGGCTGAAGTAGCCGAGCTGTCCCATGGAGACGGCATGCCTGAGCGCCGCTCGCGCCAGCTTGGCCGAGGTTCGAAGCCGCGGGAGCTTCTGCGAACCCCGGAGCGCGTTGACCTTCGCGACGACAGCCCGGCCGAGACCGAGGTCCTTCTCGACAGCGGCCGTGGACGCGGTCGGGGCGAGCAGGCCCGCCAGGAGGGAGAGGATGACGGCGATCCGCAGCTGCGGTGGAGAGCGGTGGGTACGCCTGCCCGAGCCTCGCACGAAGGCACGAGTATAACGGGGGACGTCGACCGCAACCACCCGGAGACGTGCCGGATCGGAGCCGTCGGAGTTACAGTTCCGAACCGTGCGGCTGGCCGTTCTCCTTCTGAGCGCCTCGCTCCTCGTGGCCGGATGCGGGGCGTCGGGCAGCGAGCGGGTAGCCTCGCCGCAGCCTTCAGATCAGGGGGAGCCAAAGCAGCTCGTAAGCCCCCTCCTCGAGCTGTCAGCGCAGGAGCTTCCGGTGCGGGTCGAGGTGGCCGTGGCTCCTGGCTGCACGGAGGGTGTCGAGAAACCGATGCGAACGGAGCGGCGCGCCTACGCCGCGGTCGCGAAGCACGCGTTGGCTGCATTTGCGCGGCCAGGAGGAACGCACCTTGCGACCTTCGAACGCCTGAACGCGAACGACTACCCGACCGTGTTCGGTGTGCTCGCGGCGGTCCTCGACGAGTCGTGCCGGCCGGCCTGGTACCGGGTTCAGCTTCCGATTCGACCGAACGGGGCAGTCGGCTACGTCCGCGCCTCCGCCGTCGACATCGTAAGGATCGACACGCGAATCGAAGTCGACCTCTCCCAGCGCCGGCTCGTGCTCTACGATCGCGGCGATCGCGTACTGGCGGCGCCGGTCGCGGTCGGGGCGGAGATCACGCCCACGCCGACCGGCGACTACTACGTGAACCAGCGGCTGACTGCACCTGACCCGTGGGGTCCGTTCGGTCCGGCGGCGCTCGGGATCAGCGCGTTCTCACCGGTGCTGCAGGACTGGATCCAGGGTGGGCCGATCGCGATCCACGGGACGAACGACCCGTCGTCGATCGGCACGGCCGCCTCTCACGGCTGCATCCGCGTCCGCAACGACGTGCTGGAGACGATCTTCCGCACCGCGCTGGCCGGAACGCCGGTCGCGATCCGGGCCTAGTGCCTCGCCGCGCTCGCGGCTAGAGTGAGTGACATGGCAGGCTCCGAGCTCGTCGAGGTATCGCCGCACGCCGAGACGCTCGAGCTCGGCTCTGTGGTCGCCCGAGACTCGCGCAAGCGGCGCTACGCTCGCCGGCTCGGGACCGCGATCATCGTCCTCGGCGTCCTCTTCCTCGCATACGGTGCCGCGATCTACTTCTGGCGAGACCCGGTCACGGATCTCTACCAGCGCTGGAAGCAACACCAGCTCGAGGCGACGCTCGAGAAGAGCTTTCGAGACTTCCAGCCGGCGGCGATTTCCCAGCCGTCACCCGTTCCCGAAGTTACCGAGCCTACGACGAGCCCCGCAGCGGACCCGGACCTCGAGGTGGCACAGGCTGCCGCACTCGCCGAGGCAACCCGCGAGGCCGTCGCTGCGGACGCGCGGCGGTTCAAGGCACAGCTCGAGCTCGGCGACGCGCTCGGTCGAATCGTCATCTCGAAGCTGGGTCTCGAGGCGGCGTTCGTCCACGGTACCCGGTACGGAGCCGATCTCACCCGCGGTCCGGGGCACTACGAGCAGACCTCTCTGCCCGGCCTCGACCGCACGACGGCGATCGCCGGACACAGGACGACGTTCGGGGCGCCGTTCCGGCATATCGACGAGCTGAGGGCCGGAGATTCGATCGTGCTCGAGCTCCCGTACGGGACCTTCACCTACCGCGTGACCGGGCACGAGATCGTCGACGACGACGACTGGAGCATCATCCGTCCCCGGGGATTCGACCAGCTTCTCCTCTCGGCCTGTCACCCGCTCTTCAGCGCGTCGCAGCGATGGATCGTCTACGCGCGGCTCGACGAGGTCGTACGCCCCGGGGGTGAGTCCTACCGCCTGGTCGACGGCGAGGCGGTGCCTGCCAGCTAGCCCTGGCGGATGTGGTCGTTCGAGAGGGGGACGGCGCCGGGGGCGAGGCCCGAGTAGTCGTTGCCCTCGAAGACGTTCGTGCCCCTGTTGCGGTAGGCGCCGATCGCGGCCCAGTTCTGGTTTCGGAAGATGACCCCGGTGACGGTCGTGGACTCGGTGCCCTCGTCGAGGTAGAGGCCGGCCTGGTTGCCCTCGACCGTCGAGCCGGCGGCGTCGATCACGCCGTTGCGGACGATCGTGAAGTGGGCGGCGGCGACGCCGCCCCAGTCGGGGTCGGCCCACTCGCCCTTGAAGCCGATCCGCGAGCCGGTGATCCGGAAGCGCTCGAACGTGTTGTGGTACGAGAAGTGCTCGAGGTACACGGCCACGCCGGCGGCCTCGTTCGGCCCGCTCATGTCGATGTCGAGGTCGGAGTAGGCCGTGTCCCAGGCGTTGCTCACGAGCTCGATCCCGGACCAGGCCGTGTTGCGCACCTTGATTCGCTGCACGCCGCCGTCGACCGGGTGGCCGATCCAGAGCCCGGCCTCGGCGCGGCCGTTCGAGTCCCCCGGCGTCCGGCGGCTGACGCCGTCGACCGAGATGTCAGAGATCCGCGCGATGTGCGCGGTCTG
>JBBILK010000138.1:0-2410 GCA_037444965.1 Actinomycetota bacterium
GCACGGTGGTCGCGTCGAGGTGGGCGAAGGTGTTTGCCGGGGCCGGGTCGGTGAGGTCGTCGGCCGGCACGTAGATCGCCTGCACCGAGGTGACAGAACCGCGCTGGGTCGAGGTGATGCGCTCCTGCAGCTGCCCCATCTCGGTCGCGAGCGTCGGCTGGTAGCCGACCGCCGACGGCATCCGCCCTAGCAGCGCGGAGACCTCGGAACCGGCCTGGACGAAGCGGAAGATGTTGTCGATGAAGAGGAGCACGTCCTGGCCCTCGTCGCGGAAGTACTCGGCCATCGTCAGACCCGAGAGGCCGACGCGCAGACGCGGCGGCGCGCGCCGGGCGGCTCGTTCATCTGGCCGTAGACGAGCGCCGTCTTCGCGATCACGCCCGACTCCGTCATCTCGATCCAGAGGTCGTTTCCTTCCCGGGTGCGCTCGCCCACACCGCAGAAGACGGACAGGCCGGCGTGCTCCTCGGCGATGTTGCGGATCAGCTCCTGGATGAGCACGGTCTTGCCGACGCCGGCCCCGCCGAAGAGCCCGACCTTGCCGCCCTTGACGTACGGGGCGAGCAGGTCGATCACCTTGATGCCCGTCTCGAAGATCTCGACGGTCGGCTTCAGGTTCTCGAACGTGGGCGGCTCGCGGTGGATCGGCCACCGCTCCGACACCTCGAGCGGCGCGTCGCTCTTGTCGATCGTGTCGCCGAGCACGTTGAACAGCCGGCCGAGCGTCCCCTCGCCTACGGGCACGGTGATCGGCTGGCCGGTGTCGAGCACGTCGGCGCCGCGCGGGATACCGTCGGTCGAGTCCATGGCGACGGCCCGCACCGTGTCGTCGCCCAGATGCTGCTGGACCTCGGCGACGAGGTCGATGGCCGGTCTGCCGTCGGCTCCGGCGACGCTGATTCGCAGGGCGTTGTAGATCGCCGGCAGGCGCTCCGGGAAGACGGCGTCGATCACGACGCCCTTGATCTCCACGACCTTGCCGATGTTCGTGGGCGCGAGGGTCTCGGACATGGGGCTCCCTAGAGTTTCTCGGTTTGCAACCGAGAAACTCTAGACGAGGAGTCTCCCAGGTCGGTGCAGTTCCCTAACGCTCCGCGAAGCGGAGCGCTAGACGTTCTCGCCGGGCGGCTGGACCGTCGTGGCCGGCGGTGGCGGGCTCGGCGGGTTCAGGACGACGTCGATGCCTGTCGACGGCCCTGCGGGACCGCCCCCGTCGTCCGAGAGCGCGACCACGCTGCCGACGGCGGCCCCGACGCTGACTGCAGCGGCCAAGGCCACGAGCCGGTAGCGGAACCGGCGCCCGACCGGGGCTGGCTGCGCGGGGACGAGCCCCCGTGACGGCGTCTGCTGCGGGGTGGAGCGCATCAGCTCGGCGGTGGCGCGCGCGCGCTCGGCGAACGCCCTGCAGCCCTCGCAACGCGCGAGGTGGCGTCTCAGCAGCAGCCGCTCGAGCTCCGAGAGCTCGCCGTCGAGGCGCAGCGAAACCCACTCGCGCGCCCGTGCGCAGCCTCGCTGCAGATCGAGGAGCTCGCCAGCCATCCTTCGCCTTTTTCGACGATAGCGGACGGAAGAGGTTAGAGCCGCCACCCGGGCGGCGTGGTCGAGCTCTCAGACGTAGTGGGTGATCAGCGTGGGCTGCGACGGCATCGGTGACTCTTCTGACCCGGGTCGCCGCCGCGCGTTACACAGGCGCACGCCGCAGCTCGTCGGGCGTCTCGAGCGGGTAGACGCACGCTGCCTCGTGCTCGGCGCCGACGGATGCAAGCGGCGGGATCTCCGCCCGGCAGGCCTCCGGCACCTCCTGGGCGTTGCCCGAGACGAGCCGCGCCTTGGGGCAGCGGGGGTGGAAGGCGCAACCGGGGGGCGGGTCGACCGGCGACGGCACGTCGCCCGTGAGCACGATGCGTTCGCGCCGCATCTCGCCGCCGGCCTCGCCGGTCGGAACGGCCGAGAGGAGCGCCGACGTGTACGGGTGCTTCGGGTTCCCGTACACCTCGCTCGCCGCGCCCATCTCGACGATGCGCCCGAGGTACATGACGGCGATCCGGTCCGACACGTGCCGGACGACGCCGAGGTCGTGCGAGATGAAGAGGTAGGTCAGGTCGAAGTCGCGTTGCAGGGAGAGCAGCAGGTTGAGGATCTGCGCCTGGATCGAGACGTCGAGCGCCGAGACCGGCTCGTCGCAGACGATCAGCCTGGGCGAGAGCGCGAGCGCCCGCGCTACGCCGATGCGCTGGCGCTGGCCGCCGGAGAACTCGTGCGGGTAGCGGTTGTAGTGCTCGGGGTTGAGGCCCACTCGCTGCATCAGGTCTTGCACCTTCCGCTTCGTCGAGCCCTCGGTCGCGTGGATCGAAAACGGCGCGCCGATGATCTGGCCGCGCCAGATTTTGCCCAGGTCAACACCGCCGCG
>JBBILK010000138.1:2420-6836 GCA_037444965.1 Actinomycetota bacterium
TCTGGCGCGGGTTCAGCGAGGAGTACGGGTCCTGGAAGACCATCTGCATCTCGCGCCGGTAGGGGCGCATCTGGCGGAAGGAGAGGTGCGTCAGGTCCCGGCCGTCGAACTTGATCGTCCCTTCGGTCAGCTGGATCAGCTTCAGGATCAGGCGGGCGGTGGTCGACTTCCCGCAGCCGGACTCGCCGACGAGGCCGAGGGTCTCGCCCTTGTAGATCGTGAAGCTCACGTCCTCGACCGCGTGGACGTGGGCGACCGTTCGCTGAAGGAGCCCGCGCTGAACCGGGAACCGCTTCGTCAGGTGCTCGACCTCGACCAGCGGCTCACCCCGCGGCTGCTCCGCGGGCGCCGCGGCCGCGGAGGCGGCCGTCTCGCTCACACGGCCACCTTCATGAAGCGGGCGTGGCGCTCCGCCCAGAGGCGCTTTTTCTCGTCGGCGGAGAGGTGACAGGCATCCGGGTGGCCGCCGCCGCGGTCGCGGAACTCGGGCCGCTCCTTGTCGCACGGGTCGAACCGGTGCGGGCAGCGTGGATGGAAGGGACACCCGGACGGGACGAAGATGAGCGAGGGCGGTGCGCCCTCGATCGGCACGAGCCGAGAGACCTTCTGGTCGACGTGCGGGATCGACTCGAGCAGCCCCCAGGTGTAGGGATGCAGCGGGCGGCCGAAGACCGCCTGCCGCTCGCCCTCCTCCATCGCCCGGCCCGCGTACATCACCATCACCTTCTGCGAGACCTCGGCGACCACCCCGAGGTCGTGGGTGATCAGGATCACGCCAATGTTGAACTCCTTCTTCACGCGGTCGATCAGCTCGAGGATCTGCGCCTGGACGGTGACGTCGAGAGCGGTCGTCGGCTCGTCCGCGATCAGGATGTCGGGGTTCAGGAGGAGCGCCATCGCGATCATCGCGCGCTGCCGCATGCCGCCGGAGTACTGGTGCGGGTAGTCGCGGAAGCGGTCGCGCGGCCGAGGGATGCCCACGGCCGCGAGGATCTCGACCGCCCGCTCGGCCGCCTGCTTCTTCGGCACGTCGTCGTGCGCCCGGATCGCCTCGACGAGCTGGTCGCCGACCCGGTACATCGGGTGCAGGCAGGCGAACGGGTCCTGGAAGATCATCGCGATCTCCTTCCCCCGGATCCTGCGCAGCTCGTCGCCCGTCATCGTCAGGAGATCCCGGCCCTTGAAGAGGGCCTGCCCGCTGATCTGCGCCGTCTTGCGGTTGAGCAGCCCGAGCAGGGCGAGGTTCGTGACGCTCTTCCCCGACCCGGACTCGCCGACGATGCCGAACGTCTCCCCGCGCCGCAGCGAGAAGGAGAGCCCGTCGACGGCGTTGACGACACCGTCCGGGGTCGGGAACCGCACCGAGAGGTCCGTGACCTCGAGCAGCAGCTCCGCCTCGGCCATCAGCCGCCCTGCCTCGCGCCTGCCGTGATCACTGGTATCTGACCCGGGGATCGAGCCACGCGTAGACGATATCGACGATCAGGTTCATCACCGCGACCGCGAACGCGCCCACGACGACGACCCCGACGACCGCGGGGAGATCCTGGTTGAAGGTCGCCCGTACCGCCCACGCGCCGAGCCCCTGGAGGTTGAAGACCGTCTCCGTGATGACGGCGCCGCCGACGAGGAGCGCGATGTCCATCCCGAACATCGTCACGACCGGCGTGAGGCTCGCGCGCAGCCCGTGCTTGAGCACCACCTTGCGCTCGGTGAGCCCCTTGGCCCGCGCCGTGCGTATGTAGTCCTCCCCCATCGTGTCGAGCAGGTTGCCGCGCGTCATCCGAGCGTAGAACGCCGCGTACAGGAGCGCCAGGACGACCCAGGGTAAGACGAGATGGGTGAACCACCCGGAGGGATCCTCCGAGAAGGAGACGTAGCCGGTCCCGGGTAAGAAGTGGAGCCAGTCGGGCCCGCCTCCCGTCTCCGCGAACAGCCAGAGCCCCATCAGCCCGAGCCAGAAGACCGGCGCCGAGACGCCGAAGAGCGCGAACCCCATCGCCGCCCGGTCGAGGAGCGTCCCGCGGCGGAGCGCCGAGATGACGCCGATCGTGACACCAAGGATCAGCCAGACGATGGCGGCGCCGATCGCGAGCGACAGTGTCCGCGGCCCCCGCTCGATCAGCTCGTCGCGGACCGGGATGCGCGTGTCGAAGGAGAAGCCGAGCCCCGGCCAGCCGTACTCGTCGCCGGTGACGAGGTTCGAGAGGAAGATCCAGTACTGCTCGTACCAGGGCTTGTCGAGCCCGAACTGCCTCCGGACCTCCTCGAGCACCTCCGGCGTCGGCGACTTCCCGGCGAACCGGACCGCGGGATCGCCGGTCGGGAGCAGGTAGAAGATCGCGAAGGTGATCATCGTCACCGCGAGGAGGACGACGATCACCCAGAAGATGCGCCGGACGATGTAGGCGCCCATGCTCCTAGCCTAGCGTTGCCGTGAAGACCGCGAGGGCCGCCCCCGGGGGGAGCGGCCCTCGCGATTCGCGTTCCTTCCTACCCGGCGACGGCCACGTGCGCGTAGCCGATCGTGCCGGAGAACTGGTCGAAGGCCCAGTTCACGACGTTGGAGCTCGTGATCTGGACGGCGGAGGCGTCCAGGTACGGGATCCACGGGACGACCTCTTCCATCAGCTTCTTGTCGAGCTCGACCCAGCAATTCAGACGCTCGTCGCCGACGGGGATCGCGTTGCACGCGTCGATGTCGGCGTCGACGCTCGGGATCCCCTCGAGCGTTCCCTTCGCCTTCGTCTTCGTGGCGAGCTCGGGGGTGAGGCCGACGAGCGAGTAGTTGACGTTGCCGGTCGGGAGGATCGAGCGGCTGTCGAAGAGCACCATGAACGTCGAGGCGTCCGCGTAGTCCTTGCCCCAGCCGGGCCGCCCGGAAGCCGGGACGTTCTTCGAGACGTCCTGGATCACGGGGTACGCGCCCTCGATCGAGCGCACCTTGAGCGTGATCCCGATCTTCTCGAGCGACGACGTCGTCGGCGGCAGCATGTCCTGGCGCAGGCGGTCGGACTCCGTCACGAAGAGGACGTCCTTGCACTCGGGCGCGTCGCAGATGCCGTCCTTGTCGGTGTCGTACTTCGACTGCTTCATCTCCTCCATCGCCGCATTGACGTCGCCGGCGTAGCCCTCGGAGGGATACGGGTCGTAGTCGGCGAGGAGCTCGTTCAGCATCGCGTCGGGCACGACGTGCGTCGCGATCTCGCCGAACAGCTCGCCGCCCCACGCGCGGCGCAGGCCCTCCTTGTCCATCACGAGGTTGGCGGCTTTCCGCACGTGGATGTCGTCGAACGGCGGTTGCGTCAAGTTCAGCGTGATGTACCAGGTGCGGTCGCCCGCGTTGATGTGCAGGTTGGGCTTCAGCTCCTCGTTCGTCGAGTACTCGCGGAGCACCTTCGGCGGCTCGCTCGCCACCGCGTCCTCGATCTCCCCGGCCTTGATCTTGTTGTAGATGTCGTCGGGGTTGGAGTTGATCCGGAACTCGAAGCGGTCGACGAAGTTCTCGCGCGCCTCGGTCGTGTCCGTCGCCGGGTCGTAGTCCGGGTTGCGGACGAGGATCATCTGCGTGTTCGGGTCGTAGCCCGAGATCCCCTTCGCGGCCGTGATCGTGTCGCAGCTCGTTGCGTCGAGCTGGTCAGAGCCCTCGAGCATGTACGGGCCGCTCGAGATCACGTAGCGACCGTAGTCGCCCGCCTTCGTGAAGCACCCCGCGACCTCCTTCGGCGCGGGGCCGGCAGCCGGCATCGCGAGCCGGTAGAGGAAGTCGCCGGTCGGAGCGGTCAGCGTGAACGAGATCGTCTTGTCGTCGGGCGTCGCGATGCCCGAGATCGTGTCGGCCTCGCCCGCGGTGAACTCGGCCATGCCCTCGATCACCGTGTAGTAGAAGCCGTACTGGGCGACGAGCGACTCGGTGCCGATCCGCTCGAACGCGTACGCCACGTCCGCGGACGTGATCTCGCGCGAGAGCGGCGGGCCGAACTTGATCCCGTCCTTGAGCGTGAACGTGTACGTGAGCCCGTCCTCGGAGACCGTCCCGAGGTCGGTCGCGAGGTCGGGGATCAGCTCGTTGCCAGCCGCGCCCTCGACGTGCCGGTAGCCGACGAGCGTGCGGACGAGCAGGTTCGAGTAGATGCCGAACGCCTCGCCGAGGTACTCGCCGACGGGATCGAAGCCGCCGGTGAAGCCGAACGACTCCTCCCAGTCGACCCGGTAGGTGCCGCCCACCGGGATCGCGGGCGCCTCTTCCTCGGTGGTCGCGGGCGGCGGCGCCTCCTCGCCCGTCTCGGCGGGCGGCGGCGCCGGCTCCTCGCCCTCGGTCTCGGCCGGCGGGGCGGGAGGCGCTGCCTCCTCCTCACCGCCGCAGGCCGCGGCGGCGACCGCCAGCCCGAGCACCAGGGCCAGTATCGCGAGAAC
>JBBILK010000138.1:6940-7215 GCA_037444965.1 Actinomycetota bacterium
ACGGAAAACCATGCCGGAAGTTAGCCCCCGGTCGCCGGGCTCAGCGTCCCGTCCTCGGGTCGAGCGCGTCGCGAAGGCCGTCGCCGACCAGGTTGAAGGCAAGCGTCGTCGCCACGAGGAACAGCCCCGGGAAGAGCATCAGCCACCAGGCGACGTCGAAGACGCCGGCCGCGTCGGAGAGCATCCGGCCCCAGGACGGCGTCTCCTGGGGCACGCCGCGCCCGAGGAAGGAGAGCGCCGCCTCGAACAGGATGACCTGAGGGATCAGGATCGTC
>JBBILK010000139.1:0-7201 GCA_037444965.1 Actinomycetota bacterium
GCCTCGAAGGCGTCGCGCGCCTCCTGCCACGCGCCGCGCGCGAGCGCGGAGCGCCCGAGCTCGAGCGCAGTGACCGTCACGCCGGTGACGATACCCCGCCGGAGGTGGCGCGTCGCCCTGGGGGCTACGAATCGCGAACGAACGCTCGCACGAGCCGGAGCGGCCGGTCGCGCACGGCGACGAGGGAGTCGGTGTTGCCGTCGACCGTCGTCACCCGACCGCGGGCCGGCGGCGCGACGAGACGGCCGACGTGGTCGGCCGGGTCGCCTCCCTCGCGCCAGTCGAACAGGGCAAGGTCGCCGCGCTCGGCCTGCGACGCGGCCATCACCCGCAGCCCGAAGCGGCCCGCCTGCGCCTCGGCGAGCACGCTCGGGACGTAGAGGGCGTTGAACCGGCCCTCGCGAAGCCCTGCCGAGGCTGTTGCCCCTCCGACCTCGAGCGCGGCCAGGAACGCCGCGTAGGCACACCACGGATAGCCCATCTCCGCCGCCGACTCGAGGCCGAGCTCGCGGCCGAGCCGGACGAGCGCCGGGACGCGATCGGACCCCGCAGGCCGCTCGCGGAGACCCGCGGCTGCCCACGCCTCCATCCCGGCCGCCGCCTGTCCCGGAACGAGCCGCGAGCGCTCGATCCCGGGCGCTCGCACGGCGGCCCGTGCCGTGTAGTCCGCCGGCGGCTCCTCGCGCCCGAGCAGGTAGCGCTGGTCCTGCGGATCCAGGACGTTGTCGACGAGCCCGTCCGGATAGCCGGCCGCGTGCTTCCACGCCGCGGCCGCGCTCGCCGTCACGGGCCCGTACGCGGCGTCGTCGGGGACGCCGAGCGCCCGCTGGACGCGCACGACGTCGCGCCCTTCCATGAAGGGCGACACGAGCCGCAGCGTCCTCGGACGGCGAGCCAACGATCCCCCTCCTCCGACGCCGGCTGAACAAGACCACGCAGCTCGCTCTGCTGTCAAGGGGCGGAGCCGCTACACTTGTCCTGCCCGGTATCCCAACGGAACTGGAGCCGATGTTCACCACGATCTGCGTCGTCGGTGCCGGCCGTGTCGGCCAGGCCGCGTTCACCCGCCTCGGCGAGCGGGTGCAGACGCGCCTGACCGGCCGGGAGCTCGACTGCGGGGACGCCGACCTCGTCCTCCTCTGCGTCCCCGACCGGGCGATCGCCGAGGTCGCGCAGGCGATCTCGCCCGGGCCGTGGGTCGCGCACGTGAGCGGCGCCGCCACGCTCGACTCGCTCGACCCGCACCGCCGCCGCTTCAGCGTCCACCCGCTGCAGACGTTCCAGGCGGGGCTCGGTCCGACCCAGTTCGACGGTGCCTGGGCCGCGGTGACCGCGGAGACCGACGAGGCGCTCGCGGCCGCCCTCGCGCTCGCCGATCTGCTCGGCGTGCGGGCCTTCGAGCTCCCCGACGAGGAGCGGCCCGTCTACCACGCCGCCGCGACCGTCGCCGCGAGCTTCCTCGTCACGCTGCACGAGGCTGCCGCCGACCTGATGGAGGCGGCGGGAGCACCTCCGGAGGCGCTCGAGCCGCTCATGCGGCGGACGATCGACAACGGCTTCGCGCCGACCGGGCCGCACGTGCGAGGCGACCACGAGACCGTGGCTGCACACCTGCGGGCGATCCGCTCGCGTCGCCCGCAGCTCGAGCCCCTGTACCGGGCGCTCGCCGACGCGACCGAGAGGCTGCTCGTCCGGTGAGGATCGTCGAGACGATCCAGGACGTGCGCGCGGCGCTGCGCCCGCACCGGGGAGCGCGCTCGATCGGGCTCGTGCCGACGATGGGAGCGTTCCACGAGGGGCACCTGTCCCTGATGCGGGCGGCCCGAAGCGAGAACGACCTCGTGGTCGTCAGCCTGTTCGTGAACCCGGCCCAGTTCGGGCCCGGGGAGGATCTCGACCGGTATCCGCGCGATCCCGGCCGCGACGCCGGGCTGGCGGCCGAGGTGGGAGTCGACCTGCTCTTCGTACCCTCCGAGGGGGAGCTGTACCCACCCGGGTTCCAGACCTGGATCGAGGTCGGGGAGCTCTCCCGGGGCATGGAGGGTGCCGTCCGGCCCGGCCACTTCCGAGGGGTCGCGACCGTCTGCCTGAAGCTCTTCAACATCGTTCGGCCCGACCGCGCCTACTTCGGCCAGAAGGACATCCAGCAGGTTGCGGTGCTCGAGCAGCTCGTTCGCGACCTCGACCTCGAGCTCGAGCTCCGCGTCCTCCCGACCGTGCGTGACGCCGACGGCCTCGCGCTCAGCTCCCGCAACGCCTACCTCTCGCCGCCGGAGCGGCAGGCGGCCCTCGCGCTGCCGCGGGCGCTCGCCGCGGGCAAGCGGGCGTACGCGGAGCACGCCGACCCCGCCGCCGCCGCCCGAGCGCTGCTCGATCGTCAGCGCGGTCTCGCCGTCGACTACGCGGAGGTCGCCCGGCTGAACGGGCGCCTCGTGCTGGCGGCCGCCGTCCGGGCCGGCCGCACCCGCCTGATCGACAACGTCGTCCTGGAAGGAGACCTCTCGTGAGCACCCGACCCCGCACCGCCGGCAAGCTCCCTCTGACCGAGCTTCAGGAGCTGAAGCGGCGGGGCGAGAAGATCGTGATGGTGACCGCGTACGACGCCCCGAGCGGGCGTCTCGCCGACGCGGCCGGCGTCGACCTCGTGCTCGTCGGCGACTCCGCGGCGATGACGGTGCTCGGTCACGACTCGACCGTGCCCGCGACGATGGAGGAGATGCTCGTCCTGGCCCGGGCAACGGTCCGGGGCGCCGAGCGGCCGCTCGTCGTCGCCGACATGCCGTTCGGCTCCTACCAGGTCTCGGACGAGGACGCGGTGCGCAACGCCGTGCGCTTCGTCAAGGAGGCGGGTGTCGACGCCGTCAAGGTCGAGGGGGCCGGGCCGACCCTGTCTCGCGTGGCGGCGCTCGTCGGGGCAGGCATGCCGGTGATGGGTCACATCGGCCTGACCCCGCAGTCGGCGACGATGCTCGGCGGCTACCGCGCCCAGGGCCGCACCGCGAGGAAGGCGAGGCAGCTCGTGGACGACGCGCTCGCGCTCGAGGCGGCCGGGTGCTTCTCGCTCGTGCTCGAGTGCGTTCCGAGCGCGGTGGCCGAGCGGATCACGAAGGCGCTCACGATCCCGACGATCGGGATCGGGGCCGGGCCCGAGTGCGACGGTCAGGTGCTCGTCTTCCACGACCTGCTCGGCCTCTACGAGGGCCGCTCGCCGCGGTTCGTCAAGCGCTACGCCGACCTCTACACGACCGCGAGGTCCGCCCTCGAGCGTTACGCGGAGGAGGTGCGGACGGGGGCGTTCCCCGAGGAGGCGCACACCTACGCGATGCCCGAGGAGGAGCTGACCCTCTTCGAGGCCGCGCTGCAGTGAGACCGCCGGCCTAGGCGCCGAGCACGAGCGCGAGCACGCCGAAGCCGAGCATCGCGAGCACGGCGAGCGAGAGCGCGCCGATCGCGCGGACGACCGTCCAGCCGTACACCTCGCGCGTGCCGACGACGAGGACGGCGAGCGACCAGGCGAGGAATCCGAGCGCGATCGCCGTGAAGATCCAGGAGCCGGCACCCTCGTCCGAGCCGCCCGTCCGGAAGCTGTCGGACCCGTAGAGCGCGAGCCGGAGCGGCCAGACGCCGAGGGAGGCCGCGAGCGGCGCGAGCGAGTAGCCGAGGATCTGCCGCGACTCGCGCCAGCTCGTCTCTCCCTTCGCGCCGCGGATCCCGAGCAGCACCGCGAGGCCGCCGAGCCAGTAGCCGATCACGCCGTAGAGCAGGCCCGCCAGGAACGCGAGCACCGGGACGAGGGCGCCGTCGATCGCCGGGTCGTCCATGAGCTCCCGCGCGCTGGTCGAGAAGTTGAGCACCGCGGCGGTCCCGGCCAGGATGATCAGCGCGAAGATCGGCTCCTGGCGCGCGATCTCGCCCTCCTCGGTCTCTTCGTCGTGGATGACGCGGAAGACGGCGCGCGGGTGGCGGAGCACGCGCAGCGTGTTCAGCCACCACTCGCGCTGGAGGCTCGGGCCGGGTGCCGCCTCGGCGTTCGCGCTCACGCCGTCAGGGTAACGGGGATCCAGCCGAGATCGAACGTATGGTACGATGTATGGCAGAGTGAAGAAGACGACCGTCTACCTCCCGGATGACCTCAAGCGCCGGCTCGAGCGCACCGCGCAGGAGCAGCACCGAGCGGAGGCGGAGGTCGTTCGCGCTGCGCTCGACGAGTACACGCGCCGCGTGGGCCCCCGGCCGACGCTGCCGCTCTTCGCAGACGGAGAGGTCACGCCAGTCGAGGACTGGGAGGAAGCCATGCGCGGCTTCGGCGAGGGTTGATCCTCCTCGACACGAGCGGGCTGTTCGCGGCGCTCAACCCGGATCAGGCCGGCCACCGACGGGCGCGGACGGTGCTGGCCGCTGAGCCGCCGCCCTACGTCCTCTCTCCCTTCGTCCTCGCGGAGCTCGACTACCTCACGCTGACGCGGGGAAGCGTCCGCTCGGAGCTTGCGCTCCTCGACCAGGTCGCGAGCGAGGCATACGAGCTCGCCCGCTTCGACTCCCGTGATCTCGCCGCAGCTGCAGAGATCATCGCGCGCTACCGCGACCTCGGGATCGGGCTCGCGGACGCATCGGTGGTCGTTCTCGCCGGACGCTACGGGACCGACCGCGTGCTCACGCTCGACGAGCGGCACTTCCGGGCGCTGCGGACGCCGGACGGGCGCCCGTTCGTTCTCCTCCCGGCGGGGACCTGAGCCCCGACCGGCGCCCTACGCGGGTACCCCGGCCTTTCGCAGACCGTCGACGTACCGCTCGAGCTGTGCGCGGCTCTCGAGGTAGAACAGGTGCTCCTCGGCGTAGCGGCACGTGAACTCCGGCTTGCGCCGGAGGAGCTCGGCGACGGCGTCGCTCGCGGCGGCTTCCGCGCCCAGGTGCCCGAGGGCGGAGACGAGATGGGCGTTCGCCCAGTACTGGCAGTTGGGGACCCGCAGGGCTGCCTGAGCTAGCTCCACCGCCTCGGCGTCCTGCCCGAGGCAGATCCGGGCCAGCGCCTCGTACGAGAGGAACGCCCACCGCCACGGATCCTGCGGGCTCAGGCGGATCGCCTCCTCGAACTCCAGGATCGCTTCCTCCGGGCGCCCCGAGTAGCAGAGCGCATCTCCCATCGCGCAGTGCGCCTGGGCGAACGCCGGATTGAGCTCGAGCGACGTCCGGCAGCGGGCGAGCGCCTCCCCGTACTCGCGCCGAGCGAGGAGCACCCGGGCGACGGCGAGGTGGGAGAACGCGTCCCTGTCGTCGAGCGCGACCGCCCGCTTCGCGAGCGCGAGCGCCTCGTCGAGCGCCTCGGGCGTCGGAGCCGCGTCGAAGTAGACCATCTCGAGGACGGCGCAGTACGCAAGCCGCGCGTGAGCCGTGGCGAACGACGGATCGAACGCGATCGCCTGCCGGAACAGCCGTTGCGCCTCCCGGTTCCCGTCCCGGTCGAACCGGTACATGTGGGAGAGGCCGAGGTGGTAGCAGTCCCAGGCGTCCAGATCCTCGGTCGGCTTGCGCTGCGCGCGCTCCCGCTCGACCGTCCCGAGCTCCGGCTCGATCCTCGCCGCGATCGTCGCGGTCACCTCGTCCTGCACGGCGAAGATGTCGGCGAGGTCGCGGTCGTACCGCTCGGCCCAGATGTGGTTTCCCGACACGCCGTCGATCAGCTGGGCCGTGACGCGGAGACGGTCGCCCGCCCTGCGCACGCTGCCCTCGACGACGTAGTCGGCTCCGAGCTCCCGTGCCACGCGCCTGACGTCGCTCGCCTGGCCCTTGAGCGCGAACGTCGAGTTCCGAGCGACGACGGAGAGCCAGCGGTTTCGCGACAGCGCCGTGATGATGTCCTCGGTGATCCCGTCCGCGAAGTACTCCTGGCCCGGGTCGCCGCTCAGGTTCGCGAACGGCAGGACGGCCACCGAGGGCAGGCGCCGCGGCTCGTCCTCTCGCCGGGCGGCGGGCGCCGGCAGCTCGGCCGCAGGGGTGCCGGCCAGCAGGCGGAACGCACGTACCGGCCGCGCGATGTTCTTCACGCCGTGCTCGCCCTGGTCGTCGAAGGTCGCCGGCACGCGGTCGCGCACGGCACCGCAGACGACGTCGGAGACCATGACGCCGCCCGGCTCGGCCAGCGCCTGCAGTCGTGCGGCGACGTTGACCCCGTCCCCGTAGATCGTGCCGTCCGCCTTCTCGATCACGTCGCCGAGATGGATGCCGATCCGGAAGCGCAGGCGCTTGCCGTCCGGCTCGCCGGCGGCGAGAGCTCCGAGCTCGTCCTGGATCTCGAGGGCGGCGGTGACCGCGCCGGTCGCCGTCTCGAAGGCCGCGAGTACCGAGTCGCCCGCCGTGTCGACAACCCGTCCCTGGTTCGACTCGATCCGCACCCTGAAGACGGCGCGCGCGGCGTCGAGGAGCTCGATCGTCCTCACCTCGTCGGCAGCCATCAGCCGCGAGTAGCCCGCCGCATCGGCGGCCATGATCGCCGCCAGTCGTTGCCTGAGAACCCCCTCGGTCAACGCGTGCTCCTCGACGCGAGATCCTAGTAGGGGAGTGCGGCCGGCACGGGCGGAGCTCGCCCTCCTCGACCCTCGTGACATCGCCGCAGCCGCAGCGATCATCGACCGCTACTGAGACCGAGAGCGAGGGGCCGGAGGTGGCTGCCCGCGTCTCGAGCGCACGTGCATGGGAATCAGTTGCTTCGGAATGTGTGACGGCCGACGCCCGGGCCTCTGGGGCGGCCCAGCCAGCGACGTGGGGAAGCGTCGTTGTCGGGGCATCCCGGCTCGCCGGTGCACCTTCCATCGAATTGGCAGGTACACGAGGGATTCTGGGCGGGGCACTTCCTGAAGCAGGCTCCGCAGTGGTCGGAACGGGTGAGGTCGACGCACTCGCCGCCGCAGCAGGCGAAGATCGGGCTGACGTCCGAGAGGTCGCAGGGGCGGCCACACGACCCGCAGTTGTCGAGGTCGTTCTTCGGATCGACGCAGCGGCCTGCGCAGTTCTCCAGCCCGGGCGGGCAGTCGCTCTCGCAGTGGCCGTTCGCGCACACCTTCCCCGGTGGGCAGCGTTGTCCGCACTGGCCGCAGTTTGCGGGGTCGAGCTGGAGGTCCTTGCAGGCGCCGTCGCAGCAGGTCTGTCCCTCCGGGCAGGGCTGGGCGCACAGGGCCCGAAGCGTCGTGCGGTAGTCCTCGTC
>JBBILK010000140.1:0-7177 GCA_037444965.1 Actinomycetota bacterium
ATTCGGGGTTGCAGTAGCCGGTGTCGCTCCAGCCGCCGTACTGGTCGCACTTGACGACGGAGAGGACGAAGTCCGGGTCGAGGTAACCGACCCAGTCCCACATCGCCATGTCGAAGTTCAGGTACTTCCAGTCGGGCGCGCCGATCTCGTCGAACGCGGTCGTGTCGTCGAGCGCCTTCTGGACGACGGTGATGCCGATCTGCTCGAGCCCGGCGCGGACGATCTCGAACTCGCGGTTGATCCCCTGGACGCCCGTCGGGGTGATCACCTCGTACTCCATCTTCTCGCCGTCCTGGTCGACCCGGATCCCGTCCGGGCCGCGGGCGTAGCCCGCCTCGTCGAGGATCTGGTTGGCCTGGTCGAGGTCGAACGGCTCGGGCTGCAGGTCGGGATTCACCCAGTCGCCGGAGGGGCCCGCCACGATGCTCCCCCACGGCTTGGCCAGGCCGGCGTACGCGGTGTCGGCGATCGCCTGCTTGTCGATCGCGTACGCGATCGCCTCGCGCACCTTCGGGTCGAGCAGCTCGCGGTTCTTCGGCTTGTCGGGGTTCGAGTTGAAGATGAAGTTGTTGACCTGGAAGCCGGGCTCCCGTTTCACGACGAGGTTCTCGTTCGCCGCGAGGGTCTCGACCGCGTTCGCCGGCAGCTCGTCGACGGCGTCGAGATCGCCGGCCTGGAACGCGGCGATCATCGCGTCCTCGTTCGTGAAGATCTGCAGGCCGACCGCGTCGACGTACGGCTCCTGGCCGTAGAAGCCGGGGTTCTTCTCGTAGATCGTGGTGCCTTTCTTCTCGTACTTCGTGATCGTGAAGGCGCCGCCGGCGACGAGCGGGAGGCTGTCCTCGGGCTTCACCTTCTTCAGGTCCTTGCCGTTGTTCCCCAGGTGCTGCTCCCAGACGTGCTTGGGGAGGATGAAGAACTGCTGGAGCTGCGGGAGCACGTTGCCCACGGGCTGGTCGTAGGTGATCACGAGCGTCTGCGGATCCGGGGCGGTGCACTCCTTCACGTGCGAGAGGAAGGGGGCGAGGTTCGCGGTCGGCCCCTTCGCATACTGGATGATCGTGTTGCAGGACCACGCGCCGTCCTCGGCCGTGAGCGGCGTGCCGTCCGACCACGAGCCGGGCTTGACCGTGAACGTCCAGACGAGGCCGTCGTCCGACGTCTCCCAGCTCTCGGCCCAGTCGCCCTCGAACTCGTAGCCGGGCCCGTACTGGACGAGCACCGGGTAGATCATCACGAACGCGACGTACGCCTGCGCGTTGAAGGCGACGAACGGGTTGAGCGAGTCGATGTGGTCGGTGGAGCCGAGACGGAGGATCCCGCCCTCGACGATCTCGCCGCCCTCCTCGGTCGTCGCCGCCTCCGTCGTCCCTTCGGGTGGCAGCGGCGTCTCGCCCGTTGTCGCCTCGCCGGTCGCCGGCGGAGGTGCCGGCGCGACTTCCTCGCCGGCTCCGCCTCCGCAGCCTGCGGCGAGGATCGCCGCCACGACCGACAGGGCGGCGAGTAGAAGGATCCGGATCCTCATGCCCTCTCCTTTCGACCTCTGCCTCGTGCCCACGAGGGTGAGCGATTATGACCCGAGCAGCGCGGGCTCGTCGATGGTCAGGGTTCGCTCGTCCGCGTTGAGCGTGGCGGTGACGCCGAGCGGAAGCGTCGCGATGTGCTTCCCGTGACCGACCGGCAGCCTGTACAGGACCGGCACGCCGAGCGGCTCGAGCCGCTCCTCGAGCACGTCCTCGACCGACTTCACGCGCGGGAAGTCGTTCGAGCCGTGATGCGGCCAGTCGCAGTTCGCCATCTCGCCCACTACGACGCCCGCGACGGCGTCGAGTTTGCCGGCCTGCTGGAGCTGGACGAGGAAGCCGTCGAGGAACCAGGCCGGCAGGTCGACGTCCTCGAAGAAGAAGATGCAGCCGTCGAGCTCGACCTCCCAGGGCGTTCCCATCGTCTGGATGAGCAGCCAGAGACAGCCGCCGGCGAGCGGCGCCGTTACCTTCCCGCCCCGGATCGCGCGGACGTACGGGTCGTCGGGGTCCCGCGGGACCTCGCCCGTCGTGTTGCCCGCGAGGACGGAGAGCAGGCGGTCTCGCGAGAAGTCGCGCGTCGCCGCGCCGGCCTCGGGGTCTCCCTCACCGACTCCGTGCAAACCCGGGCCGTAGAAGGTCGCGAGGCCGGTCTTCTGGCGGAGCGCCACGTGCAGCGCGGTGATGTCCGAGAAGCCGACGAACGGCTTCGGGTGCTCGGCGATCAGATCGAAGTCGAGATGGGGGATCAGCTGCGCCGAGCCGTAGCCGCCGCGGCAGCACTGGACGGCGTCGACCTCCGGGTCGGCGAACATCGCCTCGAGGTCGCGGGCTCTGGCCTCCGCGTCGCCCGCCACCCAGTGGTCGCGAGCGTAGATGCCGTCGGAGAGCTTCACCCGGTAGCCGCGAGCCTCCCACCACTCGACGCCGCGCAGCACCTCTGAGCGGTTGTGGTACGGGGTCGCCGGCGCGGGCACGCCGATCGTCCCGCCCGGCGGGAGAGGCTTGGCGAACCGCGTCGCGTGCACGTGGGGATTATGGTCCGCCGGTGCGCGTCAGGGCCGACTACCCGCGCCGGGTGCGCGAGCTCGAGAACGTCTTCGTCCCCGTCTCCGACGGTTGCAGGCTGGCGGCGAGGATCTGGCTCCCCGACGACGCGGACCGCGATCCCGTACCGGCGATTCTCGAGGCGATTCCCTACCGCAAGAGCGACTGGACGGCCCGGCGGGACTCGATCCGCCACCCCTGGTTCGCGGGCCACGGCTACGCGGCCGTCCGGCTCGATCTCCGCGGGACGGGCGACTCCGACGGCATCCTCGAGGACGAGTACCTGCCCCGGGAGCAGGCCGACCTCGTCGAGGTGCTGGCCTGGCTCGCCGACCAGCCCTGGTGCACGGGTGAGGTCGGGATGTTCGGGATCTCCTGGGGCGGCTTCAACGGGCTCCAGGTCGCCGCGCTCCGGCCCCCGCAGCTGCAAGCGGTCGTCACCCTCTGCTCCACCGACGACCGCTATGCCGACGACGTCCACTACGCGGGCGGCTGCGTCCAGTCGATCGACATGCTGCCGTGGGCCTCCCAGATGCTCGTCTGGAACGCCGTGCCGCCCGACCCGGCGGTCGTCGGCGAGCGCTGGCGCGAGCTCTGGCTCGATCGCCTCGACCGGACGCCGCCGTATGTCGAGGCCTGGCTCGCGCACCAGCGGCGGGACGCGTACTGGAAGCACGGCTCCGTCTGCGAGGACTTCGCCGCGATCGAGTGCCCCGTGTTCGCCGTCGGCGGCTGGGCCGACGGCTACACGAACGCGGTGCTGCGCCTGCTCGAGGGGCTCTCCTGCCCGCGCAAGGGGCTGATCGGGCCCTGGGCGCACACGTTCCCCGAGGAGGGAGTTCCCGGGCCGGCGATCGGCTTCCTGCAGGAATGCCTGCGCTGGTGGGACCGTTGGCTCAAGGACGTCCCCACCGGGGTGGAGGAGTGGCCCGACCTCCGCGTCTTCATCCAGGATTCCGTGCGTCCCACTCCGCAGCGCGCCGAGTGGCCGGGGCGCTGGGTGGCCGAGACAGAGTGGCCTTCGGCCGCGATCGAGGAACGAGCTCTCGCGCTGGGTCCCGGTGCGCTCGGCGACGCTTCGCAGGCCGAGACGGCCGTCCGGGTGTGCTCTCCGCAGACGACCGGGCTCGACTCCGGGCTCTGGTGCCCGTACGGGGACGCGCTCGACCTGCCCACCGACCAGCGGACGGACGACGGGTTCTCGGTCTGCTTCGACTCCGAGCCGCTGACGGAACGCCTCGAGCTCCTGGGCTTCCCCGAGCTTCGCCTCGTGCTCGCCGCCGACAGACCATGCGCGCTCGTCGCGGCCCGCCTCTGCGACGTCGCCCCGGACGGCGAGTCGACGCTCGTCACGCGCGGCTACCTCAACCTCGCCCACCGCGACAGCCACGAGCGGCCGGCGCCGCTCGAGCCGGGGCGGCGGTACGACGTTCGCGTCCGCCTGAACGCGATCGGCTACGCGTTCCCGCCCGGTCACCGGGTGCGGCTCGCGCTCTCGTCCTCGTACTGGCCGCTGCTCTGGCCGTCTCCGGAACCCGCGACGCTGACGGTGTTCACGGGCGCAGGGAGCAGGCTTTCCCTGCCGGTCCGCCCACCGCATGCGGGCGATGTGCTGCCGCCGTTCGAGGAGCCCGAGGGCGCCGCGCCGCTCGCCGTCCACGAGCTCGCTGAAGGTGAGCTCTCCCGGACGATCTCGAGGGACGTCGCGACCGGCGAGGTGGAGCTCGTCTACGCCTACGGCGGCGGCCGGCGCCGCCTCCCGGGCGGGACCGAGCTCGAGGACCGCTACCGCGAGCGGTTCCGGATCGTCGAGGGCGACCCGCTCTCCGCGCGCGTCGAGACGGAGATGACCGTCTCGCTCGGCCGCGGCTCCTGGCAGGTGCGGGTGGAGACCGCGAGCGCGCTCTGGTCGGACGCGGCCGCGTTCCACGTGACGAACTCGGTCGAGGCGTACGAGGGCATGAGCCAGGTGTTCGCGAGGACCTGGACGTTCAGCACCCCGCGCGATCTCGTCTGACGGCACGGTTCGTACAATCGGTGGCATGAACGACGGTGCTGCACGCGTCGGCCGCCGCCCGCGCGCGTTCGTCCGCGTGGCCGGGCCGCAGGCGGCCGAGTACCTCCAGCGGATGATCACGAACGACGTGCTCGCGCTCGAGCCGGGGTCGTCCTGCGAGGCGCTCCTGCTCACGCCGAAAGCGCGCGTGATCGCGCCGCTCGTCGTGCTGCGACGCGGCGAGAACGACTTCCTGCTCCTGACCGAGCCCGAGCTCGGCGAGGTCGTCCGCGACCACCTGGTGCGCGGGCGCTTCGCGGCCAGGGTCGAGATCGCGGTCGCGGAGCACTCGTCGTACTTGCTCCTCGGCGAAGGCGAAGGCGAGGGCGACGGGCTGTTCGTTCCCAATCAGGAGTTCGGCATGGCGGCCGTCGAGGTGCTCGACCGGTCGCCCCCCACCGGCCTGCCGGAAATCACCGAGACCGAGCTCGAGCGGCTCCGCATCGCGGCGGGAACGCCGCGGTTCGGGCGCGAGATCGACGACCGCGTCCTGCCCGCCGAGGCCGGGCTCGAGGAGCGAGCGATCAGCTTCACGAAGGGCTGCTATCCGGGCCAGGAGCCGGTCGCCCGACTCCACTACCGCGGTCACGTGAACCGCGCGCTCCGCGTGCTGCGAATCGAGGCGAGCGAGGTGCCGGTGCGCGACGCCGAGATCCTCCACCTGGGAACGGCGGTCGGACGGGTCACGAGCGCCGTCTCCGCTGACGGAGGCGTCCTCGGCCTTGGCTACGTACGGGTGGAGGTCCCCGAGGATGCAGAGCTCAGCGTCGAAGGAGCCACGGCCAGGATGACACGTCCGGAGCGCTCGTCCGAAGGATGACATGCGCCCGAGAGGATTCGAACCTCTGGCCTCAGCCTCCGCAGGGCTGCGCTCTATCCCCTGAGCTACGGGCGCCGACGGACGCATCTTAGCCCGGGAATGACCGTCTTCCTGCGCGAAGCGGACATCGAGCGACTGCTCTCCGCCGCCGACGCCGTCGAGGTCGTCGACGCCTGCCTCCGCCGTCGCGGCGAGGGTCACGCGAGGGAGCTGCCTGCCACGAGCCTCGCCCTGGACGGCGGCAGGCTCGGCGTCACCGCCGCAGTCGAGCTCGAAACCGGACCGGCGGGGGCGGCGGTGACGGCGCGCTTCAGGCAGGGCGGTCGCAGCCTCGTCACCGTCTTCGCGTCCGACCGGCCCGAGCTGCTCGCGGTTGTCGAGTCCGAGCTTCTCACTCGCCTGCGTGCCGCGGCCACCTGTGTGCTCGCCGCACGGGCCCTTGCCCGTTCCTCGGCCCGGTCGCTCGGCGTGATCGGCTGCGGGGCGCTCGCCGAGGCCGCGGCCGGCGCACTGCGCGCGGCCTGTCCGGAGATCGAGCGAGCAGTCGTCTACTGCCGGGACGAGACGCGGCGGGCAGCGCTCGCCCGGCGCCTCGCGGCGGAGGTGGCCGAGTACGGGCGCGATGCCGCCGAGCAGGAAGTCGTCGTCACCGCGACGAGCTCCCGCGACCCGGTGCTCCGCGGCGAGTGGCTCTCGCACGGCGCTCTCGTCTGCTGTGCCGGTGCCACCGCTCTCGAAGACAGGGAGCTCGACAACCGCGCGCTCGAGCGCGCGTCGTTCGTGTGCTGCGACTCGACCGCTCAGGCTCGCGCATCGGCCGGCGACCTGGTCGAGCCCGTCGAGCGAGGCGTGCTCGACTGGCTCGAGGTGCACGAGCTCGCAGCCGTCGTCTCGGGCGAGGTGCTGGGACGGCAGCGCGACGACGACATCGTCGTCGTCAAGATCGCGGGCCTCCCGGAGGCCGACGTGAGGCTGGCCGCCCTTGCCGCCGAGCGTGCAGCCCGCTAGCGGCCGAGCTGCTCTCGCGCCTCCGCCTCGGCGGCGGCCGCCTGGGCGGTGTCCTCGCCGACCGCGCGGATGATGTCCGGCCGCTCGAGCAGACGCCGCCGCTCGAGCTCGGTCGCGCGGTTCCTGATGTAGGGGTCGTCGAGGATGTCGTCGAGGTCCCGGCCGAGCTTGTGCTCGCGGATCACGTACCCGGCGAGCTGGTCCTCGCGCGACGAGCGCGAGAAGAGCGAGGCGAACGGGTTGCGAAGGTACTTCGAGAGCCTGCCCACGGGGACGATTGTATCCTTGCCCGCGTGAAGCACGAGTCCGCAGCGATGCGGTTCGCGGAACGCGTCCTGCAGGGCGTCGATGACGACGGGGCCCGCGAGGAGATCGTGATCTGGATCGAGCGCCGTCCAGGCGCGCTCTGGGCGGTCGGCCGCGCGATCAACCCGCGCAACCGGAGCATCCCCGAGCCCCTGCCTGACGACTACGTCTTCGAGGGCTACGAGCTCGGGGACGCGCTCGAGGCGGCGAACGCGGCGCTCCGCGACGATCTCTCGGTCTCCCGGGCCGAGGGGCTCGACGAGCGGGTCACCGAGTTCTCCGAGGACGAGCTGCTGCGGCCGCTCGAGCGGTGGTTCTTCGGGCACCCGCCGGCCCGTTAGGCGACGCCGATCCGGTCCGCGAGCTCGCGGGAGATCGCGTGCTCGACGCCGCCGACGAGGATCGTGAGCGGCCCGC
>JBBILK010000141.1:0-4484 GCA_037444965.1 Actinomycetota bacterium
AGCGGCTTGTTGAAGCAGACGACCAGGACGCGGAAGCCCTGGCGGGCGAGCCGGCGGGCCTTCTCGGCGGCCAGGAACGTCTTGCCCGAGCCGGCGCAGCCGGCGATCGCGACGCGGGTCTGGCGCGCGAGGTAGTCGAGCACAGCGTACTGCCGCTCGGTGAGCTCGAGCAGCTCGCGCTCCTCCGACCTCCATTCGATCACGAGCGGCGCCGCGAGCGTGAACGAGTTGGCGAGCACCTGCTCGAGCAGGCTGATCCCGTCGTCGCCGAGGGCAGCGGCGCGCCCCTGTCCATCCCAGTAGCGGAACAACGCCTCCAGGTGGGCGTCGAGGCCCGGGAGGTTGTCGCCGTCGATCACGATCTCCCGCGGAGCGTCGAGCCGCAGCCGGCCGTCACCGACCCGCGTGTCCGGGAAGGCGACCGCGTGCCCGATAGTGAGCGGACGGGCGCCCCTGCCCTTCGCGCTCCGGAGGGCGTCGCGGAGCAGGAACGACGACCGGCGCGCCTGCTCGAAGGGATCCCTGATCTCCCGCGTCCCGTCTCTCCCGGTCGACGTCCAGCGGCCACGGCCCGCGTCGTAGTCGATCCGGCCGCCCTTGACCTCGAGCACGACGACGCCGTGCGCCGGATGCGCGAGCACGAAGTCGGCCTCGCCCTGGCGCGGCAGCCCGTCGTTGCCCGACGTGAGCCACGGCACGTGGTGGAAGGCGACCACGCGGTCGTCCGTACGATCGCGAAGCAGCTCGAACAGCCGCTGCTCGGCGGGGCTCTCGCAGTCCGCGGCAGGCGATGCGGGGATCATCCGCGCCATCCGTCGAAGCTTGCGCGATCCGCCGGCCGGCGTGGCGGGAACGAAGCTAGCGTACGACCTCGGCGGGGATCTCGGTCGGGCCGATCTCGACGTCGCCGCCGGCGAGCGCCGTGCTCCACGACGAGAGGCGGAAGGCAGCTGTCGGGCGCAGCGAGTCGCGCGGGCGGAGGTAGATGTCGGCCCAGTCGTCCGGCGGCACCATGATGTGCCAGGCGAGCCCGATCTCGTAGTCCTCGTTGAGAAACGCGTAGTGGGAGACGACGAGCAGGCGGGGAGCGACGATCATCCCGGTGAGCTCGGTCTCGGGGCCGATCCCAAGCTCGGGCTGCTGCTCGGCGAGCCAGGGGAGGAAGAGGTCCAGGACGTCCCTCGCCGTCGGGCCGAGCTCATCCTGCTGAGGCATGACCACGATCGGCTTGGTCACCTGGTGCTCCTCGGCGCCGCGGCGTGCCGTCACGGTCACCTCGATCTCCGTCTCCTCCGTGACGTCGGCTGCCACCACGGTGACCTCAGCGAGCTCGCCTGGCGAGATGCTCGCGGGCTCGACGTCGATCGTCGCTCCCCCGGTCGAGGCTGCGGTCAGAGCCACCGGGCTCGTGCTCGCGGTCTCCTCCTCGACCGCGACGAGCAGCATCACCGGCTCGCCGGGAAGCGCCCCTTGCACGAACTCGGGCTGCACGATCAGCGTGAAGGGCCCGCCCGCCGACTCGCCCCCGCAACCGGGAACCAGGAGCACGAGCAGCGCCGCCAGGAGCGTGAGCGGGGCACCACGTGCCCGCGCGGGTCTCATCGTCCCTCCCTTTGGTCGCTGGATACAACGTGGAGGCTAGATCCCCCTGGCCGTTCTCGCATCGGGGGATCTCCCGCTTCCTCCCGCGGCTTTTCCCGGATGGCCACCCGGCGACAGACCAGCGGAAGAGCCCGGGCTGGTCGCGCTTCACCGCCGGGACTCGTTTCCGGAAGGAGCGCTGCTCGCGGTCAACCTCGGCGACGACGCGGACACGACGGGCGCCGTCTACGGGCAGCTCGCCGGCGCGATCTACGGCGAGCATGGCATCCCCGAGGAGTGGCGGGCGAGGCTCGCGCACCACGACCTGATCCGCGACTTCGCCGACCGGCTCTGCGAGCTCTCGCTGTGACGGCGCCAACACCGGAGTCGTACTGGGTCACACCCCGACTCCTCGCCGGGAAGTACCCGGGCGCGATCCTCGACCGCGACGCGAGAACGGAGCTGTCGGTTCGGGAGGCGCTCGACACGATCGAAGACGCAAGCGATCGCGGTGTCGTCTATCTGCACTGCCGGGGCGGCTGCGGCCGGACGGGAGTGATCATCGGCTGTTACCTCGTCGAGCAGGGTCTGCGCCCGGACGATGCTCTCGAACGCGTGCACGAACTGACGCGAGCGCTATGGAGCAAGCCTTGTCCAGAGACCCCGGAGCAGATCGAGATGGTGTGCACCTGGGCGACTGGTGGCGGCCAAGCTTGTGGGCGCCGGAGGAGCTTCAGGCAAGGGAGCTGAGCCGGAGTCCCCGGACGGGCTCGAAGTCGCGCACGTTGCGTGTCAGGAGGGCCGGCCGGTGCTCGAGGGCGGTGGCGGCGACGAGGGCATCTGGCGTGCGGATCCCCGTCTCTCGCCGGATTCTCCCCGCGCGCTCGGCGATCGCGCGGTCGACGGGAAGCTCGTAGAAGGGCCCGAGGATCAGCTCGACTGCCCCCTCGTCCGTGTTGCGTCCCGGCTAGGCTCCGCTCCTGTCCACGTGCGCGAGCAGGTGCTCCCGTAGGAGCGGCCCGAACCCATGGCCTCCACCGAGGGCTACACGGGTGCGAGGGTGTCGCCGAGGTCGGCGATCTGGAGTCGCCGATGCGGCAGGGTGACGACAATCTCGCCGTCTTGCTCGAGCAGCCAGCGGGCGTTCACGATCGTGATTCCGACGAGTGCGCCGTCCGGGCCGAAGCGCACGTGGTGCCCCTCGGGCGTCTCGTCGAAGTCGACTGCGCTCCGCGGCTCGCCGACGTGTAAGTAGAGAACATCGCCTTCGCTGTCGTAGGCGACCCGGTCGAACATGATTCCATCGATCGTGAGGCTCATGGGAATGACCTCCTCGCGAACGCCGTGGCGATACGACCGGCATTCCCTTCGTAGTGTACGACGACCTTCACCCAGCGACTTGGGCCGATGCCCCGAACGTAGAACCACTCCTCGTGTGGCCTTCGTCCTCGCAGGCGGCGGTGAGGGGCTTCGACGCAGCGGAGGATGTCCCGGGGACTGCATTGCAGATCGTCGTGGTCGACGACGATGTGTGCCCATGCTGCCTCGTCGAGAACGACTGGGCGAGCATCCGGATCGAGCGTCGCCCACATCGGGGGATCCTCCCCGGTGCCGGAGCGGGGCACAATTGCCGGTTCGGGGCATGGTCAAGAGGGGTAGGTCTTCCGCCTGCCGACTGGCATCACCTCGTGCGTCAGACGGTCGCGGGGAACACGTTGATCTCGAGCTCGTCGCTCGCCTCGAGCCCGTAGACGGCGAGTGTCCGCGCGAGCGTCTCGACGATCTCGGGCGCGCTCGCGCTTCGCGGCCACTCGCGGGCGAGGTTGGCACCTCGCCACTCGGCCGCGTAGGCGGGCTCGTCGTAGGGGAGGAGGTCGGTCTTCGGGTCGCTCCAGCCGAGCTCGGCGAGGTGGGCTCGCTGCCCGGGCGAGAGCGTGCCGCTCTCGTACACGTCGGGATCGACGGCTTCGGCGTAGATCGTGCGCCTGGCCTTGCGGTCCAGCACCTGCACGTACGCCGCCTTCGACTCGATGATGCCGACGGTGTCCCTGAGCTGCTCGCCGATGTGGGTGAGCACGGCAGCGATCGTCTCCGTGTGGTTGCCCTCGTGGCCGCCGACGCTCGCGCGCGAGCCGGAGCTGGAGCGGGAGCGAGTCTGCGAGGAGGGGGAAGAGGGGCTCCTCGGCCTGCCGCTCGGCGAGGCGGCGCCACGCCTGCTTCCAGCCCTCGTAGAGCGCCTGCACACGCGCGTCTCGGCTCGGGTGCGCGCGCTTGAACGAGCCGGCCCAGGTTCCCGTCTCATCCCAGTGCTCGAGCTCGAGCGCCGTCGCCACGAGGACGTCCCACCAGCCGTTGCCGGCGAGGGCAACCGCCTGCCCGACGCTGAGCGCTACCGGCAACTCGCTCTCCGGCCGCACGAGCACCCAGATGGCGCCCGCCGGCTCGAGCCGGCGCAGCTCGAGGCGATGCTCCTTGCCCAGCTCGACTTCCCGCACCGTCGTTGCGAACTCCATCCGCACCTCCCCTCCACGGGGAAGTCGTGCGGCTCGCGCGGGCCTCTTACGACGACTATCGGCTGCGCGTTGGCGAACACAGGATCGTGTGTCCGGGTTGACTGCTGAGCTGACGCCGGCCTCGCACCCGCCGGAAACGCGGTCGAGCTCGACTACGCCGGCTTCTTCTTCGCCTCGAGCTCGGCCTTGATCCGCTCGATGCGCTCCTGCAACAGGCGCTGCGTGGCTTCGCGAGCGGCCCGCCACTCGCGCCACTCCTCAGCTGTCCACTTCTTCCGCTTCATCGTCCTCGTCGTCGTCCTCGCCGAGTATCGCGAGGATAGCCTGCGTGTCCGCCTGGATATCGGCGAGCGCGCTCATGATCGCCATCATTTCCCCCGGTAGATGCCC
>JBBILK010000141.1:4509-4742 GCA_037444965.1 Actinomycetota bacterium
CGCCCACCCGAACAGGGTGCCCCAGGCGGGGCAGGTCCGCAAGTGTCCACGTCCTGCTGCACGCGCTCGCAGGAAGCCTCCGGGCTCCTGAGGAAGCGCTCCTTCGCCGGGAGCCCTGGAGCGTCTCGGCGATCGTGCTCTGGGAGATCGCCAAGCTCGCGCAGCTCGGCCGGATCGAGCTCGACCTCGCGGTGTGCCGCGCAATCGGCACGCTCGACGTCGCGGGCGATCCG
>JBBILK010000141.1:4756-7131 GCA_037444965.1 Actinomycetota bacterium
CACGAGCCTCGTTCACCGCGTGCCGCTCGTGACCCGGGATCGCAACCTCAGGCGCTCGAAGCTCGTGCCGCTCGCTGGCTGATGCTGGGTGATGCCCTCGCGAGCGAAATGCGGCCGGCTCGGCCGTTCGACGAGAAGGCGCGAGGACGCTACCTCAGGACGTGGCCGAGATCCGTCGCCTCGACGCGGTGCTCCGGAAGCGTGAGGACGATCTTGCCCTCCTCGTGCAGGCGCAGCCGCGCGTTGAGAATCGTGATTCCGACGAGACTGCCGTCAGGGCCGTACCTCGTGCCGTCCCCCTCGGCGGTGCCGTCGAAGTCGACGGCCGAGGCCGGGTCGCCAACGTGCAGGTAGAGAACATCGCCCCGACTGTCGTACTCGACGTTGTCGAACTCGATACCTGCGATCTTCACCGTCTTGGCAGCGAGGCTCGCCTGAACGCGGTGACTACCCATCCTTCACCTCCCTCGTAGTGTACGACCACCTGTAGCCACGGGAGAGTTCCGGGGCGTTCCGAGAAGAACCACGTCTCGTTGTCGGCTCGCCCAGGCATCCGCCTGTCCGGCTCGTGCACGGCAACCATGATGTTCTCGAGCTCGCGGGCCAGACGTGGATGGCGCGTCTTGATGTGGTCCCATGCGTGCACGTCGAGCACAACGCGGCGCCCCTCCGGGTCGAGTGCTGCCGCAACAATCACGTTGTCAGATTAGACGACGGTGCTGACGGCGTTCGGAACGGGCTTCCGACAGCCGGCTCGGAACGATGTGCGGGCCCTCAGGCCTCGCTCGGCTCCGGCTCCGGCCTCGGCTCGACGACCGGGCGCGGCGCCTCGCGGTCGTGCGGCGGCTCGATCGTCAGGTTCGGCAGCAGCCGGTCGAGCCAGCCGGGGATGTACCACGACCTCTCGCGCAGGAGCGTCAGCAGCGCCGGCACGAGCGTCATCCGCACGATCAGGGCGTCCGTCAGGATCGCGACGGCGAGCAGGAGGCCGAACTCCTTCGGGATCCGGTCGGCACTGAGGACGAAGGCCGCGAAGACGGTGCCCATGATCAGCGCCGCGGCGACGACCACGCGGCCGATCGCGGCGATGCCGTGCTCGACCGCCTCCCGGGTCGCGAGCCCGTGGACGTGCTCCTCGCGGATGCGGCTCATCAGGAAGACCATGTAGTCCATCGAGAGCCCGAACAGGATCGCGAACGCGATCGGCGGGACGAACGTCTCGATCGGGCCTGTCCGGTCGAGCCCCGTCAGCCCGAGCAGGTGGCCCTCCTGCACCACCAGCGTGAGCACGCCGAAACCGACGAAGGCGGAGAGGAGCGTCGTCACTGCCGCGGTCGCGGAGACCACGATCGAGCGGAAGGCCATGGCGAGCACGACGAAGGTGACGCCGATCACGTAGAGCAGGAACAGCGGCAGCCGCTCCATGATCCGGTCGGCGATGTCCTTGAACGCCGCGGTCAGGCCCGCGACGTAGGCGACCGCGTCGCCGCCCGCCGTCGCCGCCGGCACGACGTCGGTGCGAAGCCGGTCGACGAGCTGGTCGGTCTCCTCGTCCTGGGGGGCGGAATCCGGCGTCACGAAGACGATCGCGACCGTCTCGGCGTCGTTCAGCTGCGGCTCGCGGACGGAGGCGACGCCCTCGAGGCCCTGCACGCCCTCGTAGATCCGCTGCGCCGCCTGCGTGTCCGAGTTCACGTCGACGACGATCGGGATCGGGCCGTTGAAGCCCGGCCCGAAGCCCTCGGCGAGCAGGTCGTAGGCGCGGCGGGAGGTCTGCTCCTCCGGCTGCGTCCCCTGGTCGGAGGCGCCGAGCCGAACGAGCCCCGAGGTCGCGGCGAGCGCGGCGACGAGGAGCAGCACGAGCGGGAAGACGACCTTCGCGTGCGCGGTCACGAACCGGCCCCAGCGGGCGATCAGCGTCTGCTCCCGGGCCGCCTCGGAGTCGTCAAGCGGGCGCAGGAACGGCACCTTCAGCCGGTCGATCTTGTGGCCGAGGAGCGCGAGCACGGCAAGGAGCAGCGAGTTCGCGATCAGCACGGTGGTCAGCACGCCGAGCGCGCTGCCGATGCCGAGCTTGGTCACGAAGTCGAGGCCGAAGAAGGCGAGGCCGCTCACCGAGATCGCGACCGTGACGCCCGCGAAGATCACCGCGCGACCCGCGGAGGCGCCGGCCTCGGCGGCGGCGTCCTTCGGCGGGAGCCCCTCGTGCAGGAGCTGGCGGAAGCGCGTGACGATGAAGAGCGAGTAGTCGATGCCGACGCCGATGCCGATCATCGACGCGGTGTTCGTCACGTACACGCTCATGTTGGTGACGCCCGATAGGAAGTACAGCAGGCCCAGCGTGATGACCAGGCTCACGATGGCCAGCACGAGCG
>JBBILK010000142.1:0-7121 GCA_037444965.1 Actinomycetota bacterium
CCCTCGAGAAGCGCGAGCACGCCGGGCAGCCGCACTCCGGGTCGAGCGGGCGGCCGTCCCTGGCGAAGCGGGCGTTGCGGAGGTTCAGGCGCCCCTCGCGCGTGAGCGCGGCGCCGGTGCGCCCCATGCGGGTCGGCAGCACGCAGTCGAACATGTCGATTCCGCGCTCGATCACGTCGAGGATGCCCGCGGGATCGCCGATGCCCATGAAGTAGCGGGGTCGCTCCGCGGGGAGCAGCGGCGCGGCGAGCGCGACGGCCTCGAGCATGGCGGCGCGGTCCTCGCCCACCGAGAGCCCGCCGAGCGCGTGGCCGTCGAAGCCGAGCGCGGCGATCTCCTCGACCGACCGCCGGCGCAGCTCGGGGTCGGTCCCTCCCTGGGCGATCCCGAACAGCAGCTGCCCCTCGGCGCGGGGTGCCGCGAGCTGGCGAGCAGCCCACGCCGTCGTGCGGGCGAGCGCGAGCTCGTGCTCGGCGCGGGAGGCGTCGGCCGGAGGGCAGATGTCGAGGCACATGGCGATGTCGGAGCCGAGCCGCCGCTGGATCTCCGCGACGAGCTCCGGTGTCAGCCTCGCGGGCCGGCCGTCGTAGACGGAGCGGAACGTGACGCCGCCGTCGTCGACGGCGAGGATCGTGTCACGGAGCGAGAACACCTGGAAGCCGCCGGAGTCGGTCAGGATCGGGCCGTCCCAGCCCATGAAGCGGTGCAGCCCGCCCAGCTCCTCGACCGTCTCCTCGCCCGGCCTGAAGTGCAGGTGGTAGCTGTTCGAGAGGACGATCGCGGCACCGAGCTCGCGCAGCGTCCTCGGGTCGATCCCTTTCACGGACGCCTTCGTCCCGACGGGCATGAACGCCGGGGTGGGCACCTCCCCGTGAGCCGTGCGCAGGATCCCGGCCCGGGCCAGGCCGTCCCGAGCGGTAACGGCGAACGGCGTCACAGCACGAGCATCGCGTCGCCGAAGGAGTAGAAGCGGTAGCGCTCGGCGACCGCCAGTCGGTAGAGCGCGCGGGTCTCCTCGACCCCGGCGAAGGCCATCACGAGCGCGAGCAGCGTCGAACGGGGCAGGTGGAAGTTGGTGACGAGCGCGTCCACCCGGCGGAACTCGAACCCGGGCGTGATGAAGAGCTGCGTCCGCCCGGCGAGGGGTGCCCCGCGCGCGAGCGTCTCGAGCACGCGCACCGTGGTCGTGCCGACGGCGGCGACCCGAGCAGCGCGCCGGATGCGCTCCCAGGCGGCCTCCGAGACGCGGTAGCGCTCCCCGTGGATCTCGTGCTCCTCGAGCGTTTCCTCGGTGACGGGGCGGAACGTGTCGAGGCCGACGTGGAGCGTCACGCGCTCGACGTCGAAGCCGGCGAGGAGCTCGGGCGTGAAGTGGAGCCCCGCCGTCGGCGCCGCCGCCGAGCCGGGCTCCCGCGCGTAGACCGTCTGGTAGCGCTCGGGGTCGTCGAGGCGCTCGTGGATGTACGGGGGCAGCGGCGGCAGGCCGGCCGGGTCGCCGTCGAGCCGCACCAGCCACCGTCCCTCCCCGAGTCGCTCCAGCAGCTCCACCTGCCCGAGCGCCATGCCCGGCCGGAGCCGTCTCGAGGGCCGCGCGAGCGCCTCCCAGAGACCGTCCCGGACGGGCTCGAGCAGGAGCACCTCGGCGGCTCCTCCGCCCGGCCGCCGGACGTTGAGCCGGGCCGGGATCACCCGCGTGTCGTTGACGACCACGAGCGTGCCGGGAGCGAGCTCGGCGGCGAGGTCCGGGAAGCCGCGATGGCGGACGGCTCGCGACGGCCGATCGTAGACGAGCAGCCGGGACGCATCCCGACGCCCGGGCGGCCGCTGCGCGATCAGCTCCGGCGGGAGCTCGTAGTCCAGCTCGCCCGTGTGCATCCGAGGCGAACGGTACATTCCGCCCGTGGACCAGGACGCGGTCGAGCGGGCTCGGAAGCGGCTCGCGGCGCTGCAGGCGGGCCGGCCGGACGACGCCTCGCTGCAGGTCGCCCTCGACCGGGCGCGCGAGCAGATGGAGTCGCTCGCCCAGACGGCCGCGGAGCTGGAGGCGACCCTG
The DNA here is from genome assembly GCA_037444965.1 of Actinomycetota bacterium. GTDB lineage: Bacteria > Actinomycetota > Thermoleophilia > Gaiellales > Gaiellaceae > JBBILK01. The sequence continues at coordinate 2,054 of JBBILK010000142.1, forward strand.
CCCGACCGCGTCTCGAACGCGCTGCACGACTCGCTCCGGGCCGAGGTGCTCCCGGTCGCTCGCCACCTGGCCGAGGTGCGCGGGCTCTCCGGCCAGACCATCCGCAGGCTCGAGCGCCTCCAGACCGACCTCGAGAGCGAGCGCAAGGCCCGGGTCGAGGATCTCGCGCTGCTCGTCGATCTGATCGCGTCCGGCTGGCGCGGCGTCGAGCGGCGGCTCGATCGCATGGACCGGGTGCTCGACCGTCTGGAGCGCGCGCTCGAGGAGAAGCCCCCGTCGGTGTCGCTGTTCCGGCTCGAGGAGCGGCGCGGCGGCGGCGCGCCCGGCGCCTGAGCTCCGGCTAGCGGACCGGCAGGACGAGGCCGAAGGTCGACCCCTTGCCGACCTCGGTGTCGAGCTCGAGCCGTCCGCCCAGCGCCTGCGCGAGCTCCCGCGCGATCGCGAGGCCGAGGCCGGTCCCCCGCCCGTTCCGCGACCAGAAGGGGCGGAAGATCCGCTCCCTCTCCTCGGCCGGGATGCCGGGGCCCGAGTCCGAGACGGAGACGGAGACCGTGCCGTTCCGGCGGCCGAGCGCGAGCTCGATCGAGCCGCCGTCGGGTGTCCACTCGAACGCGTTCTCGAGCAGGTTGGAGACGATCTGCAGGACGCGGTCGCCGTCCGTGTGCAGCACGGGCGCATCGGTGACGGCGCGCCGGAACGCGATCGTGCGCTGACGCGCCTCCTCGGCGAAGCCCTGGTAGGCCTGCTCGAGCAGCCGCGCGAGGTCGACCTCCTCCTCGACGAGGGTGAAGCGGTTGGCGTCGAGCTTGGCGAGGTCGAGCAGGTCGCCGACGAGGCGGGAGAGGCGCTCGGTCTCGACGCGGATCACGTCGAGCGACGCGTCCTTCGCCGGCCCCTCGTCGACGAGGCCCTCGCGGAGAGCGTCCACGTGGCCGCGGATCGCGGTCAGCGGCGTCCGCAGCTCGTGCGACACGGTCATGAAGAAGCCGCGCTCGAGCTCGTTCGCCTCCGCGAGGCGCTCCGTCATCTCGCGGAACCGGTCGGCGAGGTGGGCGACCTCGTCGCCCGAGCGCAGCCGCGGCACGTCGACGTCGTAGCGGCCCGCCGCGACCTCGTCGGCCGCCTTCGACAGCGCCAGCACGGGCTTCGTCACCCGTCGCGACAGGTAGAGGAAGAGACCGGCGGCGACCGCGAGGCCACCGAGGAACCCGAGCCCCATCCGCCACGCGAGCACCGCGAAGCGGCTGCCGAGCTCGGCTTTCGGCTTCGCGACCACGAGCGCGCCGAAGGTCTCGCCGCCGAGCTCGACCGGCTGGGCGATCGCGAGGTAGAGGCGATCCTCCCCCGGGGGAGTCAGCTCGATCGTGGTCGTCCGCTGCGGCGCCTCGGCGAGTCCCGCCTCCGCCGCGGTCAGGCTGCGCAGGCCGGAGATCTGGCCCGGGAAGATCTCGACGCCGATGTAGTAGATGCGCGTCCCGGTCGCCTCTTCGAGCCGGGCCGCCGCCAGGCTCGGCGGGGCCGTGCCCTCGTCGACGCTCTGGACGGCCTGCGCGGCGTAGAGCTCCGCGAGGCCGCTCGCCTGCCGGCGCAGGTCCTCGATCGTCTGGTTCTCGGTGTACTCCTGGAAGAGACGGATCGCGATCGCGGAGGAGACGAGCCCGGCGAGCAGCACCCCGAGCAGGAAGAAGGCGGGAAGGCGAAAGCGGAGCGACCGCACGACGGGTGCCTCAGACCGGAGTCGGCTTCGGCTCCGGTGCGACCTTGTAGCCGACTCCCCAGACCGTGACGATGGGGCACGCCTCGCCGAGCTTGCGGCGCAGCTGCCGGACGTGGACGTCCACCGTCCTGGTGTCGCCGGCGAACGTGTAGCCCCAGACGCGCTCGAGCAGCTGGTCGCGCGTCAGCACGAGCCCGCGGTGGTCGAGCAGCTCCCAGAGCAGGTCGAACTCCTTCGGCGCCAGCTGCACCTCGGCTCCAGTGACCGTCACCTCGCGACGGCCGGCGTCGATCCGGAGGTCGCCGTGGGCGAGCACGGCGCTCTCGAGCGCGCGCCGTGCCGGTGCCGTCCGGCGCAGGATCGACTTCACGCGCGCCACGAGCTCGCGCGGGTTGAACGGCTTCGTCAGGTAGTCGTCGGCACCGACCTCGAGCCCGATGATCTTGTCGACGTCGTCGTCCCGCGCGGTCAGCATCAGGATTGGAACGTCGGAGCGCTGCCGGATCCTGCGGCAGACGTCGATCCCGTCGATGTCCGGTAGCGCCAGGTCGAGGACGATCAGCGCCGGATGCTCGGCCGCCGCCCTCGCGAGCGCCTCGGTGCCCGTTGCGGCGACGGACACGCCGAAGCCGCCCTTCTTCAGGTACATGCCGACGAACGAGGCGATGCCCTCCTCGTCCTCGACGATCAGCACGGTCTGGGTTGCCTGCATCCTGGTCCTCAGTCGCCGAGCCGGATGGTCTGGTACTTCGCGGGCCACGGCAGGTACGGCCCGCCGGCGACGGAGTAGCGGCCCCGGCCCTTGAGCCCGACGATGCCCTTCCCGACCGCGGAGGCCCTGATTCCGCCGCCGAGGATCTTGACCCGCCAGGCGCCGCGGAAGACGCGAAAGCGGATGTCCGCGCCGCCGTAGGTGGTCGTCCGCTCGTCGATCTCGTCCATCCATTCGTACCCGTGGACGATGATCTCGGTTCCCTCCCGGTCGGCGAGGTCGGTGATCGTCACCTGGCCGCGGCGAATGCCGCCGAGGAGCGCGCCCTTCAGGTTGAGCACGGCCCGCCCTGCGCCGTCGACCAGCTCGATCCCGGTCCCCGCCACCGTCCCGCCGGCGGCCGGCGCCGTGCCGGCGGCGGCACAGGCGAGGAGCCCGGCGACCAGGACGACTGCGCAGGTCAAGGCACGAGGAGACATGGTTGGAACGACCTGTTACTGACTATTTCGGACGAACGTGTGCCCTCGCTTAGCGCTTCGTTAAGAGAGTGTAAGTGCCGTCCGCCCCGGGCTCTACGATCGCAGCTCGTGACGATCTGCTCGCTCTGCGGCCGGCACCTCCTCGTCGGGGAGCAGTTCAGGAGCTGGCAGCCCGCCGGCGGCGAAGAGGCGGGCCTCCCGGTCTGCAGCCTCTGCGAGCCGCGTGCGGAGAGCGCCGGCTGGGAGCGGCCGGCGGGCGGCAGGGAGCGCCAGGGCACGCCGGCGCCCGTCTGGACGGTCCGGCTCGTCGCCTGAGCGACCGGTCGAGCTAGTACGTGTAGAAGCCGCGGCCCGACTTGCGGCCGAGGTGCCCCGCCTGGAGCATCCGCACGAGCCGGGGCGGTGGGGCGAACCGAGGCTCCCGGTAGGCCTCCCAGAGCGCCTCGGCGGCGTGGACGTGGACGTCGACGCCGACCAGGTCGATGAGGGCGAGCGGACCGATCGGCCAGCTCGTCCCGAGACGCATCGCCCGGTCGATGTCCTCCGCGGACGCCGTGCCCTCGTCGAGAACGCGGACGGCGTCGTTCAGCACCGGAATCAGGATCCGGTTGACGACGAAGCCGGGCGTGTCCTCGCAGGCGACCGGGGTCTTGCCGAGCCGCTTGGCGAACGCGTACGCGGTCTCGAACGCCTCGTCCGAGCAGAGCGGCGTCCGAACGACCTCGACGAGCGGGAGCACGGGCGCCGGGTTGAAGAAGTGGAGACCCACGACTCGCTCCGGCGCGGCAGCCGCCCGGGCGATCGCGGTCACGGACAGCGCGGAGGTGTTCGTGGCGAGCACGGCGCCGGGCCGGACGCAGGCCGAGAGGTCGGCGAACAGCGATTGCTTGACCTCGAGCTCCTCGACGACCGCCTCGATCACGAGCTCGCAGCCGGCGAGCCGGCCCAGATCGCTCGTGACGGCGAGACGGGCGAGCGCGGCGTCCCGCTCCTCCGGGGGGAGGCTGCCCTTCTCGACGAGCCGTTCGAGACGCCGCTCGACCATCCCCCTGCCACGCTCCGCCAGTGCTTCCGTCAGCTCGCAGCCGACCGTCGGGACGCCCGCCTGGATGCACACCTGCGCGATTCCGGCCCCCATCGCGCCGAGCCCCACGACTCCGACCGACCGCACCTCGGTTGCTGCCACCGCGCGGCCAAGCGTAGACGATCTCTCCCGGCCGGCAGCCCGGGACAAGTCGCGCCCTCTCTCTGGTTCAATAGGCGCGTGGCGAGCGAGCCGAGCGACGAGACGACCGCCGGGATCCTCGACCGGATGCGCCGGCTCGCGGGCACGCCGGGCGAGAGCGGTCATCCGCACGCGTGGCAGATGGGCCGCGACCTGCGGCGCCTGCTCCGCGAGCGCGAGCAACGGCTGCGCGACCTCGGCGGGCTCGCGCTCGAGATGGTCCGCCGCGACCGGATCCGGCCCGAGCTGATCGCCGAGCGGGGACGCGACGTGCTCGCGCTCGAAGCCCGGATCCGCCACCTCGGGGAGCTCCACGAGGAGGCGCTTCGCTCCCAGCCCGAGCCGGCCGAGGCGTGCGCCTGCGGAGCAGCGGCACAGCCGGGTGCCCGGTTCTGCGCGAGCTGCGGCCGGCCCGTGGCCGGCGCCTGGGCCCTGCTCGAGTGCCGCATGTGCGGCCGGCCGCTCGCCGCCGACTCGAACTTCTGCTCGTTCTGCGGCACCTCCCTCGTGGCCGACGAGCTCGGACGGGCCGTCCAGTGAGAGCCGGCCGGGCCAGCGGCCGCGGGTCGCGTTCCTAGGCGGTCGTGGACGAGCAGCTGGACGCCGCCGAGCGGGTGTGCCTCGAGTGCGGCGCTCCCTACGAGCCCGACCAGGAGTACTGCCTCGAATGCGGGACGCGGCTGCCGGTCTCGCGCATGCCCGCGCCTCGCCCGCGCCGCTGGATCTGGGTCGCGATCGCGCTCGCGATCGTCGTCGCCGGCGCGATCGTCGGCCTCGTCGCGGCTGCTGACCCGGGCGAGGAGGCGGTGGCCGTGACGACCACCTCCGCGGAGCCGACCGCGCCCGCCACGCCCACGGGCCCCGACCTCGGCGACACCGGCGCGCTCTCCGGCTTCGAGACGGTCACGCTGCCGCCGCCCACCGCCACCCTGCCG
>JBBILK010000143.1:0-7109 GCA_037444965.1 Actinomycetota bacterium
CGGCCTCCGAGAGCTCCTGGCTCGCGAGCACGCTCGCGCCGCCGATGCCGTCGCGCCCGGTGGTCGCCCCGTAGAGGACGACGAGGCTCCCGGCCTCGCCGGCGCGGGCACGCGTGAGGTGCTTTGCCGGCAGGAGCCCGACGCACATCGCGTTCACGAGGCAGTTCGACTCGTACGCCGGATCGAAGACGGCCTCCCCGCCCACCGTCGGCACGCCGACCGAGTTGCCGTACGAGCCGATGCCGGCGACGGCGCGGGCGAACGGGCGCCCAGCCTCGCCGAAGCGCAGCGAGTCGAGCAGCGCGATCGGCCGGGCGCCCATCGCGACGACGTCGCGCAGGATGCCGCCGACGCCGGTCGCCGCGCCCTGGAACGGCTCGACGGCGGAGGGGTGGTTGTGGCTCTCGACCTTGAAGGCGACGGCGATCCCCTCGCCGGCGTCGACGACGCCGGCGTTCTCCCCGGGCCCCTGGAGCACGGCGGGACCCTCGGTGGGAAACCGCCTCAGGAGCAGCGCGGAGTGCTTGTACCCGCAGTGCTCCGACCAGAGAAGCGAGAAGACGGCGAGCTCGAAGTGGTTCGGCTCCCGGCCGAGCAGCTCCCGGATACGACCGTACTCCCAGTCCGTCAGGCCCAGCGCGCGATGGAGGGGAGGCGTATCCGTGACCGGGGTCAAGGGGAGGTCACCACTCTAACGTGAGGAGAGGATCGCGGCCCGCGACGTGGCCGGCCGCAACACGGTCAGCATAGCCCCTAGCCGGTAGCCTGGCGCCGTGACCCGGAGCTACCTTCCACTGCTCGTCTTCCTCGCTTCCCTCTGGGGCGCCTCGTACTTCTTCATCAAGATCGCGATCGACGACCTCGAGCCGTCGGCGATGATGACGCTACGGCTGCTGCTCGCCGCCGGCGTCCTGATCGGGATCCTCGTCGCCCAGTCGGGCTGGCGCCGCGCGCTCGCCGACGCGCGTACGGTCGGCCGTCGCGGCATCGTGCTCGGCTTCCTGAACGCGGCTCTGCCCTTCTGGCTGATCGCCTGGGGCGAGAAGTACGTCGACTCGGGCATCGCGGCGATCGCGAACTCGACCGTCCCGATCTTCGTCGCCCTGCTCGCGATCAGGCTGCGGCCGAGCGAGCGCTCGAGCGGCCTGCGCCTGGCCGGGATCCTCGTCGGGCTCGTCGGCGTCGGCGTGCTGACGGGCGTCCACCCGGAGGGCGGCTGGTGGGCGGTTGCCGGCACGCTCGCCGTCGTCCTCTCCTCGGTCTGTTACGCGCGCGCGAACCTGTTCACGCAGGAGCACTTCGCGCGCACGGCCCCGCTCGTGCTCGCGACGGTGGCGATCACGAGCGCCGCGTTCATGATCCTGCCGTTCGGGCTCGCGCAGCTTCCCGACCACGTCCCGGGCTGGGACGCCTTCGCCGCCGTCGCGGCCCTCGGCATCCTCGGGACGTCGCTCGCCTACCTCGTCCATTACCGGCTGGTCACGAGCTTCGGGTCCTCGCGCTCCTCGCTCGTCACCTATCTGATTCCCGCCTTCGCGCTCTTCTACGGCGCGGTCTTCCTCGACGAGCCGATCACGCTCGGCGCCGTGCTCGGGCTCGGGCTGATCCTCGGCGGCGTCGGCCTGGGCTCCGGCCTCGTGCGGCTGCCGCGGCGCGCGGCGGCCGAGGGCGTGCCGTGAACGGGCTGCGCGGCGACGGGTTCCGGCTCCGCCGGGCGGCCGAGGCGGACCTCCCGTACCTGCTCGGGCTCGCCGCGCGTTCCGAGGTGGCCGACTTCCTCGCGGCCGTGTCTCCCTGGAGCGAGGAGGACGTGCGGGCCGCGCTCGCGGCCGACCCGAAGGAGGAGGGCCGCTTCGTGCTCGAGGTCGAGGAAGAGGGTGGGTGGACGCCTGCGGGCGCGCTCGCCTTCTCGGTCGCCAACCGCCGTAGCCGGATCGCGTACCTCTTCGGCGTCATGGTCGACCCGGCGCGCCGCGGGCGGGGTCTGGCCGAGCGCTCGTCGCGGCTCCTCGCCGACCACCTGATCCGCGAGCTCGGCTACCACCGCGTCCAGCTCGAGGTCTACGGCTTCAACGAGCAGGCGCTGCGGGTGTTCGAGCGGGCGGGGTTCGTGCGGGAAGGGGCCCGGCGCAAGGCCTACTGGCGGCACGGGCAGTGGCACGATGGCGTCCTCTTCGGGCTGCTCGAGGAAGACCTTCCAGCGGGATGAGCCGCCTCGCGCGGGTCGGCGTCCTCCGCCCGTTCGCGCTGGCGAGGCCCGCCCGGCGGCGCCGGTCGGCGCTCTTGGCGTGACGCTCACGCCGTGAGCGCGGCGATCACGCCGCAGACGACGAGCATCGCGAGCACGACTCGCCGGAACAGCCGCTCCGGGAGCCTCGTCCCCGCGACGACTCCGAGCGCGTTCCCGACCAGCGACACCGGCAGCCACACGACGAAGGCCGGGTAGAGGGCGTCGGTCGAGATCTCGCCGCTCGCGGCCAGGCCGGCGAGGAGGATCGCGCACGATGTCACGAAGTAGGCGGCAAGGTCGGCGATGAAGCTCGCGGGCCGGTTCTTCCCCGGGCGAGCAGGAGCGCCGCGGCGAGAGCCGCGCTACGGCCTGATGTTCTGGTTCAGGTGGAACAGGTTGGCAGGGTCGTACTTCCGCTTCAGCTCGACGAGGCGGTCGTAGTTCGGGCCGTAGGCGGCGCGGATCGGGTCCTCGCCGAGCTCGTCGTCCGGCATGTAGTTCACGTAGCGGCGGTTCGCGAGGAAGGGCCGCATCGCGGCGAAGCTCTCCCGGGTCCAGGCGATGTTCTCGTCGCTCGTGCCGGGATCCGGCCACGTCCCGGCGATGACGCAGTTGTAGCTCCGCTCCCGGTGCGGGACGGCCATGGCCTCGATCGGCACGCGGGTGACCTCACCGTGGAACGGCTCGAGCACCATCATCGTCATCGGTGACGGGCAGGCCGCGAAGCGGGCGACCATCGTGTCGATCGTCGCGTCCGAGAGCTCGCTCAGGAAGGCCGACTTCCAGTAGTAGAGCGCGCCCCTCGGGAAGGCCGCGTCGAAGAGGGTGTTGAGCACCGAGTAGGGCATCGGGCCCACCTGGACGTCGAGGGGCGCACCGAACCCGAGCAGCGGCTCGAGCTCTTTCTTCGCCTCCTCGGCCGGACCGATGTGCCCGACCACGATCCCGCAGAGCTTGGCTCCCGATCCGTCGGGGGCGTGCAGCAGCCCGGCGAAGGCGACGAGGTCGTTGGACATGCCGGAGGAGAAGTCGCGGTAGAAGCGCAGCACCTCGCCGGCGGCTTCGAAGGGGTGGATAACCGGGCCGCCCCAGACAATGGGCCCGACCGGGTGGAGGCGGTACTCGAACGATGCGACCACACCGAAGTTGCCGCCGCCGCCGCGAAGGCCCCAGAAGAGGTCGCTGTTCGCCTTCTCGCTCGCCGTCAGCACGCGGCCGTCCGCGGTCACGACCTCCGCCGAGAGGAGGTTGTCCGTGGAGAGGCCGTATCTCGCCATCGTCCAGCCGAGGCCGCCGCCGAGCGTGAGGCCGGCGATTCCCGTTGTCGAGACGACCCCGCCGGTGACGGCGAGCCCGTGCAGCTGCGTCTCGCGGTTCAGCTCGCCCCACGTGACGCCGGCCTGGGCCCGGGCCGTCCGCGCCGCGGGATCGACGTGGATGCCCTTCATCGCCGAGAGGTCGATCATCACGCCGCCCTCGGTGACGGCTCTTCCGGCGACGTTGTGGCCACCGCCGCGGACCGAGAGCTCGAACCCCTGGTCCCGCGCCAGACTCACCGCGGCGACCACGTCGGCAACGCCCGAACAGCGCGCGATCAGCGCAGGGTGCTTGTCGACGAGTCCGTTGTGGATGCGGCGGGCCTCGTCGTAGCCCGGGTCTCCAGGCCGAAGGAGCTCGCCGGCGAACCCGTCCAGCCGCTCGAGGACGTCTGCCTCGATCGTCGCCATCGTGTGCCTCCCTCCAGAGGTGAAGGGGCGAGTCTAGACCCGTTCGCGACCCTGCGCAATCGGCCCGGCCCGCTAGCGGACGAGCTTGCCGCTCGGGCGCACGACGAGCCAGAGGCCGCCGAACTCGAAGACGTTCTGGCAGCGGACCTCGCCGGCCCGGCGGTCGCCGACGTAGTAGTAGAGCGGGTGGCCGGCGTAGGTGAGCTGCCGCGAGCCGTCGGGGCGGCGGATCGTCCCGAGCAGCGACTTCTTCACGCCCGCACCGGCGCGAAGGCGGCCGCTAACGATGTACGGCGGCCAGGCCTCGGCGCAGGCCCCGGAGCAGGCGCTGCGACCGCGCGGGTCGCTCGTGAACGCGTAGAGGGCGTAGCCCCGCCCGTCGAAGAGGATGCGCCCGAAGGCGGAGGAGCGGGCGGTGAGCGTGGCCCGGGCCTCGGTCGCGGCGGCCTCGGTCGAGGCGGTCGGAGCCGAGGCGGCGCTGCCGGTGCCGAGCGCGAGGGCGCCGAGAGCGATGAGGAGAAGCAGTCGTTTCTTCATGCCGTCATCGTCCCGGGTGGGGCCGCAGCGTTACAGGTTGGGCGCGTACCCGGCTGCGCAGATCAGGTGGGGGTTGATCCACCAGCGGCCGGTGGCCCCGGGCAGGCGCTCCGCGAGGTCCTGCTCCGGCTCGAGCTCGTCTCGCACCCTCGCGTCGAAGTACGCGTAGGCGGTCGTGAGCGCCACGAACGGCATCGTCACGGCGTACACGACCCCCGCCACGATGTTGAGCAGGGAGAGCGGCGCCGTCGTCAGGACGATCAAGAGCGCGCCGAGCAGCGGCCCCAGGGCGAGAGCGATCCCTCCCCCGACGACCGTCAGGGACCCGACCTTCAGCCATTGCCTCCGGACGAGGCGGCCGCTTCGCCGGAGGGCGGCGACGGCGGAGCGACCCTCGAGCTCGACGGCGGGTGCGATCAGCGCCCAGCGGACGGCCAGCCAGATCGCGATCGGGACGAGGAACAGGGTGCTCGCCAGCAGGGAGACGACGACGACCGCGATCACGAGCGCGCCCAGGAGCCGTCGGACGCAGTCGAACGCCATGCGGTAGGCCCGGACAGGCCCGACCGGCCGACCGTCCTCGAGCTCGGCGAGCGCACGCACGGTCGCGGCCTGGACGAGGCCGACTCCGAACAGCGTCAGCGTCGTCCCGATGGCGACGACCAGGAAGACGAGCGGCTCTCCGCCCTCGCCGTCGGCCTGCACGCCGACGACGCTCGCGGCTCCGAGCAGGAGCGCCTGCAGCCCGGTCACGAGCAGCGAGACCGGGAGGAACAGGAGTCCGATCCCGACGAAGAGGCGGAACCGCCGCCCGTACATGCGCGCCGCGGCTGCGAGGATCTGGCCCCACGCGCGACGCCGCGCGAGCCGGAGCGGTGCGGACGGGCGCCACCTGGCGCGCGAGAGCCCGAGCAGGACGAGCGCGAGCAGCCCCGAGAGAACGAGGCCGATCGCGACGGGAGCGTCGAGGGCCCGCTGCAGGGCCCTGGAGCCACCGGCGACGGCGTCGCAGAAGAAATCGGTCGCTCCCGTCCCGAAGAGGCCCACCGCCGGGACGCCGTAGCTCCTGTCGCGCCAGCTCTCCTCCGACCAGCGAATCGGCTCCGTCCACTGCGTCTTCAGGTTCGGCCCGGTCGGGCCGTTGAAGAACGCGGGCTGGAGCTCGCCCCAGTGTCCCTCGAAGCCGATCCACGGGAACGCGGCCCGCGCCAGATCCGGGTCGCTCGGAATCGTGGCCACGGCCGGCCGCAGGTCGCGCGTCGGGCCGCGGGTGTCGTCACAGCCGACGCCCTGCTCGGCCGAGCTGCCGAGGAAGAGCTTCTCGTCGAAGAAGTTCGCATGCGAGCCGGCCGCCGGGTGTACGACCGGATGGGTGCCGTCGACGAGCTCGAGCTTGTCGTCGCCCCAGCCGGCCTGCTCGGCTCCCTCGTGCTGGCTGTAGCCGACCGCGGCCGGCTCTCGCGACAGCGCCTCGCGTGCGTCTGCCGCGTCGAAGACGAGCTGGATCATCTCCCAGTCGCCCTCGTGCAGGTTGTTCCAGTCGTTGTACGCGTAGAAGAGCCAGTTCTGGAGCGCGAGCTTGCCTGGATAGCCGGGGTCGGCCGCGACGTGGGCGTACACGGCCGGCTGCTGGCCCTCGGTGAGACGGCGAGCCCACTGCTCGTAGTCGCAGCCGGGATCGAGCGCGTTGCCGGGGAAGTCGAGGTGGTAGCCGTAGAGACCCGCGACGTCCTTCGCCGCCGGGCTGATCTCGACGAGGTCCGTGGCGCTCCACGACCCGCGCAGCGCCACGGTCGACTCGCCGAAGAGGAGGTCGACGTCCATCGGCTCGTACGGCTCGCCGTCGCCGCACTCCTCCTCCTGCTCGACGAGCCGCACGACGGGCGCGTAGCGCTCGGCGAGCGCCGTCTCGTCGGCGAGGTCGGCGCGTGCGCCCGGGGCTGCGCAGAGCGCGGCGACCGCCGCCGCGAGGAGCACCGTGCCTGTGCGGAAGTTCATCCGCCGATTCTCCCAGGATCCGTCCCGGGTTGCGGGAGCACGGCCACTAGACTGTGCGCCATGGAGCTCGTCCACACCTGCTACCGCATCACCGATCCCGAGAAGTCTGTCGCCTTCTACGAGGCGCTCGGGCTCGAGAAGCGCCGCGAGCTGCCGATCCGCGACGAGGCGGTCAACATCTTCCTGGGCGTCCCGGGCAGAGCCCAGCCCGAGCTCGAGCTGACGTACAACTTCGGCGTCGACTCCTACGAGCTCGGCACCGCGTACGGGCACGTCGCGCTCACCGTGGACGACCTCGACGAGACGCTCGCCCGCCTGAAGGAGCAGGGGATCGAGCCGGAGCGCCCGCCGTACACGGTCCGGGAAGGCGGCTCACGCCTCTGCTTCGTCAGGGACCCCGACTCGTACCGGATCGAGCTGATCGAGAAGTCGAGCGGCTGAGCTCAGATCGTCTCGGGCTCCATCCTGATCGCGCCGCAGGGGCACTCCTTGACGCAGATCCCGCAGCCCTTGCAGTAGTCGAGGTCGAACTCGTAGCGCAGACCCGGCCCGAGCTTGACGACGGCGTTGTCGGGGCAGACGCCGTAGCAGTTGTCGCACTCGAAGCAGTTGCCGCA
>JBBILK010000144.1:0-7093 GCA_037444965.1 Actinomycetota bacterium
TGGAACTGGAGCTGGGGAATCCGCTCCACCGCCGCGCCGGAGAAGAGCGGGTGGTAGCGGGCGAGAGCGAAGCCGCCGCTCGGGGGGGCGAGCCGCTCCGCGGGCGGCGCCTCGAGGGGCTCGGGTGCGCCAGGGGGCGGGAGCGCGGCGCGCTCCGAGGCGGCGGTGTGGCGCGGAGCGGGGACGTCGACGCCGAAGCGCTCGGCGAGCCTCGTGAAGAACTCGAGCTCGTCGAAGCCAGCAGGAGGCTGGACGGCACGGCGCTGGCGCTGCGCACGGCCCTCGAGATTGACCGTCGTCCCGTCGCGCTCGAGGTAGCTCGTCCCGGGCAGGACGAGGTGCGCCTGGCCCGTCACCTCCGTCATGAACATCGAGCTCACGAGGACGAAGCGGGCGCGCTCGGCGAGGTCGAGGACACGCGGATCGCGGGCCGCTTCGTCGCCGCAGACGATCAGCGCGCCGAGCTCGCCCTCGGCGGGCGGCTCCGAGCCGCCCCCCTCACCCGCCGTCCGCCACGCGGCTGCGACGCCGCGACCGTTCGGGGTGCGAGGGAGGTAGTAGGCGCCGACGGTGGCGGTTCCACCGAGCTGGATCGCGGCGGCCAGCGCCGCGAGGTGACGGCCGCCGGTCGGGTCGTCCTGCGACCAGACGAGCGCGACTCGCCCGGCCTCGCGGAGCTTGCGGGCGAGCTCCCGGAGCTCCTCGGGCGGCGTCTCGGCGCGGAGCGCTTCGCAGACGGCGGCGGCCGAGCCGGGCGGGACCGGGATCGAGCCCGCCGGGTGGATGGTGACGATCTCCGCTCCCGCGCGCCGGGCGGCGCGAAGCCAGAGGTCGACGATCGGGGCGCGCTCGACCACGGGCTCGTCGCCGACGACGAGGCAGATCCCGGCCTCCGCGATCGCGGAGAGCGGCGCCCGGTAGGCGTCGAGCGACGAATCGAGGTCGTCGGGCAGGATCGCGGCGTCGGAGCCGAGGCCCCGGCGGACGAGGCAGGCGAGGGCTTCGGCCTGCTCGACCGTCTCGCCGCCGGAGAACGCGACGACGACGGAGTCGCCGGCCGCCCGCAGGCCCTCCTCGGCGGCGTCGAGCGCCTCGGCGAGCGAGGCGGGCTCGAAGCCGCGGCGCCGCACCCGGCGGATCGGCTCGCGGATCCGATCGTCGGCACGGAGGTGGTCGTACGCGAAGCGGCCCTTGTCGCAGAGCCAGCCTCCGTCGAGCTCCGGATGGTTGCGACCGAGGATGCGTGCGACCTTGCCCTCCCGCGTCGTCGCCCAGAGGTTGCAGCCGGCCGGGCACAGCCCGCAGACGGTGGGAACGTTCTGGATCTCCCAGGGCCGGGCGCGGAAGCGGTAGACGGTCGAGGTGAGCGCCCCGACGGGGCAGAGCTCGATCACGTTGCCGGTGAAGTGCGCCCGGTAGGGGTCCGACTCGAACGTGGTGATGAACGAGCTCGCGCCACGCTCGCGGGCGACGAGCTGGCCGTCCTCGGCAACCTGCTCGGAGAAGCGCGTGCAGCGGTAGCAGAGAATGCAGCGCTCGCGGTCGAGGGCGATCAGGGGGGAGAGCGGAATCGGCTTGTCGAACGTTCGCTTGGGGAAGGTCATCCGCGTCGTGCCCGGCCCGTACCGGAACGTGAGGTCCTGGAGCGGGCACTCCCCGCCCTTGTCGCAGTCGGGGCAGTCGAGCGGGTGGTTGAGGAGGATGAACTCGAGGACGCCGTTCTGGCCGTCGGCTGCGACCGCGCTGGTCGCCGCGGTGCGGACGACCATCCCGTCCTGTGCGGTCAGCGTGCACGCCGCCTGGAGCTTCGGCAGCCCCTCGACCTCGACGAGGCACATCCGGCACGCTCCGAGCGGCGGGCCGAGGCGCGGCTCGTAGCAGAAGACGGGAATCTCGACGCCCGCGTGCAGCGCCGTCTCGACGACGCCCGTGCCCTTCGGGACGGAGACCTCGCGACCGTCGATCACCAGGGTGACGAGCTCCGGAGTCGCCATCGCCTAGACGGGCACCTCGATCCCGGCACGTAGGTGCGCGTGGTGCTGGTCGACCGGGGCGAGCACGCCCTCGAGCGAGGAGCTGCCGCGGAACGGGCAGCCGCGCCCGTCGATGTGGCGCTGGTACTCGTCGCGGAACTTCGCGACGTAGCTCGCCACCGGCATCGCCGCCGCGTCTCCGAGCGGGCACAGGCACTTGCCGAGGATGCGGTCGCAGACGTTCAGGAGGAGGTCGAGCTCGCCCTGCGTCGCGTCGCCCGCCTCGATCCGGCGCAGGATGCTCACCAGCCAGCGGACGCCCTCGCGGCAGGGGGTGCACTTGCCGCACGACTCGTGCTGGTAGAACTGCGCGACCCGCAGGCCGAGCTGCACCATGCAGCAGCGGTCGTCGATCACGATCACGGCGCCCGAGCCGAGCATCGAGCCGGCTCTCGCCATCGAGTCGAAGTCGAGCGGGGTGTCGAGCTCGGCGGCGCTCAGCACCGGCACGGAGGAGCCCCCGGGGATGACCGCCTTCAGCGAGCGGCCGTCAGGGACGCCGCCGCCGATCTCGTAGACCAGCTCTCGCAGGGTGGTGCCGAGCTCGAGCTCGTAGTTCCCGGGGCGAGCGACGTTCCCGGAGAGCGAGAACAGCCGCGTGCCGGCGGAGTTCTCGACCCCGAGCTCCGCGTACCGCTCGCCGCCCATGGCCAGGATCCTCGGCACGGTGGCGATCGTCTCGACGTTGTTGATCAGGGTCGGCGACGCGTACAGCCCGGCGATCGCCGGGAACGGCGGCTTCGTCCGGGGCTGGCCGCGGCGACCCTCGAGCGACTCGAGCAGGCCGGTCTCCTCGCCGCAGATGTAGGCGCCGGCGCCGCGGTGGAGGACGACCGAGACGGAGTAGCCGGAGCCGAGGATGTTCCCGCCGACGAGGCCGCGGCTCGTCGCCTCCTCGAGCGCGGCCTGCAGGACCTCGAACTCGGTCAGGTACTCGCCGCGAATGTAGACGAACGCCGTCTCCGCCTGGATCGCGTAGCTCGCGATCAGGACGCCCTCGAGCAGCTGGTGCGGGATCCGCAGCAGGATCTCGCGGTCCTTGCAGGTACCCGGCTCGGACTCGTCCGCGTTGACGACGAGGTAGCTCGGCTTCGAGCTCTGCTCGGGCTTCGGGAGGAAGCTCGCCTTGCGACCCATCGGGAAGCCCGCGCCGCCGCGGCCGCGGAGGTTCGACGCGATCAGCTCGTCGATCACGGCCGCCGGCGTCATCCGGAGCGCCTTGCGGAGCGAGCGGTAGCCGCCGACGCGCTCGTACTCGGCGAGCTTCGTGAGGTCTGCCTGGTCGGCGTCCTCGAAGAGCAGGGTTCTACGACCCACGTCGGTCACCCTCTTCGGGGGCGAGCGCTGGGGAGGCGATCAGCTCCTCCAGGATTCCCGCCACGTCGCCGGGCTTGACCGGCTCGCGGTAGCGGTGGTCGATCGCCGCCACCGGCCCCCAGCTGCAGCCGCCGAAGCACTCGACCGTGCGCAGCGTGACCTCGCCGTCCGGCGTCGTTCCGCCGGCCCGGACGTCGAGCTCGCGCTCGAACGCCTGCAGCGTCTGCTCGGCGCCGCGGAGCGCGCACGAGACGTTCGTGCACACCTCGATCAGATGCCGTCCGACGGGCTCGAGGTGGAACATGTCGTAGAAGCTGGCGACGGCCAGGCAGTAGGCCGGCGTGAGCTCGAGCGCCTCGGCGACCTCGCGGATCGCCTCGGGCGGAAGCCAGCCGTGGCGCTCCTGCGCGGCCCGCAGGGCCGGGAGCACAGCCGAGCGCCGAACGGGATAGCGCTCCGCAATCACCTGGATCTCGTCGTAGAGCTCCATCACGAACGAAGTCCCAGCCGGGGATGCGGAGCGTTCCTGGCCCTCATCGGTCGACGTCTCCCATCACCGGGTCGAGCGAGGCGGCGACGGCGATCATGTCCGCGATCAGGGCGTCGGCGAGGCAGGCCGCGGTCGCCTCGAGCGCGACGAACGACGGTGCCCGGAAGTGGACGCGCCACGGCCGCGGGCCGCCGTCGGAGACGAGGTAGCAGCCGAGCTCGCCGCGCGCCGACTCGATCGTCTCGTAGACCTCTCCCTCCGGGACCCGGTAGCCCTCGGTGACGAGCTTGAAGTGGTGGATCAGGCTCTCCATCGACGTGTGGAGCTCGCTCCGCGGCGGGAGCACGAACTTGCGGTCGTCGAGGATCCAGGGTCCCTCCGGCATCCCGTCGAGGCACTGCCGGACGATCCGCACGGACTGGCGCAGCTCGTCCATGTGCACCCTGTACCGGGCGTAGACGTCGCCCTCCGGGTACACGGGAACGTCGAAGTCGAGCTCGGGGTACGCGAGGTACGGCTGGCGCTTGCGGAGGTCCCAGTCGACGCCGGAGGCGCGCAGCATCGGCCCGGACTGCCCGAGCGCGATCGCGTCCTCGGCCGACAGGAGGCCGATTCCCTTCGTGCGCTCGAGGAAGATCTGGTTCCGGTCGAACAGCGCCTCGTACTCGTCGATGCGGCTCGGCATCACGTCCACGAACTTCCGGCACTCGGCGGCGAAGCCGGTCGGGATGTCCTCGGCGAGCCCGCCCGCCTGGAAGTAGCGCGTGTGCATCCGCACGCCGGTGACCATCTCGAAGAGGTCGAGGATCAGGTCGCGCTCGCGGAAGCAGTACCAGAACATGGAGATCGCACCGAGCTCGAGCCCGGTGGTGCCGAGCCAGACGAGGTGCGAGTGGATGCGGACGAGCTCCGCGAGCAGGGTTCGCATCCAGACGGCCTTCGGAGGCGGCTCGGCGCCGAGGAGCCGCTCGATCGCCATCACGAACAGGAGCTCGTTCTGCTGGAAGTTCAGGTAGTCCATCCGCGCCGGGTAGGTGATCGCCTTCCAGTAGGACTTCTGCTCCATCGACTTCTCGAAGCCTGTGTGCAGGTAGCCGATCACGGCCCGGATGCCGGCGATGGACTCGCCGTCGAGATCGACGACCAGGCGCAGGACGCCGTGGGTGGACGGATGGTTCGGGCCGAAGTTGACCGTCAGGATGTCGTCGCTCGCGCGGAGCTCCTCCGGCACCTGGAGGATCGTCGGGATCGGCGACGGGATGCGGGTGCCCTCGTAGAGCGGCGGGCCGATCGCGAGGTCGGTGACCGCGCGGCTGCCGATCCGAAGCGAGGTGGTGGCGGCCACCTACTCGGCCTCCGAGAAGCGAACCGGCTCGCCGCCGATCGGGTAGTCCTTGCGCAGCGGATGCCCCTCCCAGTCCTCTGGCATCAGGATCCGCGCGAGGTACGGATGACCCGCGAACGGGATCCCCATCAGGTCGTGGACCTCCCGCTCGTGCCAGTCGGCAGTGGGCCAGATCCGGACGACGCTCGGGACCGGCTCGCCGTCGTCGACCCAGACCTGCAGGCGCAGGCGCTCGGGCCGCGAGCGGAGCGCGAGCAGGTGGTAGGAGACGGCGAAGCGCTTCGGCTTCGGCTCGGGCATGCGCGCGAGGCCCGCCGAGCCGGGCGAGCTCAGGTCGCGCCCACGGGTATTTCCCCAGTAGCCGGCAACGCCGGCTGCGCCCCAGCCCAGGTAGTCGGTGCTGGTGACGTCCGAGAGGAAGTTGAAGCCCTCCTCGTCGCGCAGGTGGCGGGCCGCGTCGAGCAGCCGTCCGGGCTCGACCACGACGGTCGTCTCGCCATGGGCGCTGCGCTCGCCGACGAAGCCGGGAAGGCGGTCGTGGGACACTAGGACGCGACCTTCCGGAGCTCGTAGGCGGGCGGGATGCCGGCCCGGACTTTCTCGTGCAGGCGGACGATCCCCTCCATCAGTGCCTCGGGTCGGGGCGGGCAGCCGGGCACGTGGACGTCGACCGGGACGATCCGGTCGACGCCCTGGAGGATCGCGTAGTTGTTGAACATGCCGCCCGAGCTGGCGCAGGCTCCCATCGCGATCACCCACTTGGGCTCGAGCATCTGGTCGTAGATCTGGCGCAGCGGCGGCGACATCTTGTGCGACACGCGGCCCGAGACGATGAGCAGGTCCGCCTGGCGCGGCGAGGCGCGGAAGGCCTCCATGCCGAACCGGGCGATGTCGTAGCGAGCCGAGACGATCGACATCATCTCGATCGCGCAGCAGGCGAGGCCGAACGTGTCGGGCCACATCGACCGCGTCTGCGCCCAGGCGATCGCCTTCTCGAGCGTCGTCAGGAGCAGCCGCTCCTCGAGCTCCTCGACCTCCCGCTCGAAGACGCCGGGCGCCCTGCTCGTCATCAGCACCCGCTCGGAGGAGAGGCCGTAGTCGGCGAGCCGCCTCAGCGCCACTCGAGCGCTCCTTTCCGCCAGATGTAGACGTACGCGAGGGCGAGGATGCCGATGAAGAAGCCGAGCTCGGCGACGGCGAACCAGCCGACCTCGTCGAGGACGATCGCGACCGGGTAAAGGAACACGATCTCGATGTCGAAGACGATGAAGAGCATGGCGGTGAGGTAGAAGCTGATGGTGAAACGCTGCTGGGGCGGAGGGCCCGTCGAGACGCCCGACTCGAAGGGAACGGTGCGCTGCCGGGCGCGTCGCCTCGGCCTCGTGGCGAAGATGAACGACATCAGGATCATCGAGGCCGGAATCGCGATCGCGAGCATCGCGTAGATGAGGAGCGGGAAGTAGTTGTCCAGCATCAGGCACCCTCCGTCGCCTGGACGATCACCGGGCACTCTACAGGCACAAGCGAACGCCGGAGGAGGGGTAAAAGTCGCACGGTGAGCGGGGAAAGAGCGCTGCTACGAGTGTTACAAACGCGGCGGCCGGCGCCCGCGTTCGACGCTGCGTCGGCCTCGGGGGAGGTTGCTAGAATCGAGGCACGATGGTGACGCTGACCGAACAGGCGGCGGCGAAGTTCAGGGAGCTGGCCGCCCAGGAGCCCGAAGGCGAGGCCGCGGTGCTGCGCATTGCGATCCAGGGCGGAGGCTGCTCCGGCTTCCAGTACGCGCTCGGGTTCGACCGCGGACCGCAGGACGGCGACAACGAGTTCGAGTCGAACGGTGTCCGGGTCGTCGTCGACCCGTTCAGCGCTCCCTACTTGGTCGGCTCCGAGATCGATTTCGTCGACGCT
>JBBILK010000145.1:0-2733 GCA_037444965.1 Actinomycetota bacterium
GGGATGGTCTTCGCGCTCGAGACGTACTGCCCGGCGACCGACGGCCGCTCCGCGGCCCGGATCGAGGAGGAGGTGCTCGTGACCGCCGACGGCTGCGAGGTGCTCACCAGGTTCCCGGCGGAGGAGCTCCTCGTGACGGGCAGGATGTACGTCCGCGGCGCCGACGTCGCGGAGCTCGAGGCGCGCGCGGCGGGCCGCGAAGCGCTCGCCTAGCGGACGACCGGGCGCGCTCGCGGCCGCAATTGGTCGGACCACTTGACATCCGGTCCGACCGGGCCGTACGCTCCGTTCCGCCCGCCGGGCTTAAGTAACGCTGTACAGCCCGGCCAACAAACGTCCGCCCGCGAAGTCTCACGGGACAGGGGGAGGGATGAAGGATCAGGCGACGGCAGCGGCTTCCGCGACTCGTTCCGGCGAGCCGGCCGGGCTGCCCCGCGCCGCCGGGCGGCCCGTGCTGCAGTCGCTGCTCGGGCGCCTGCTGATCGCCTCCCGGTTCCTCCCGGTCTGGCTCGCCACGGCGGCGCTGTTCGTCGTGGCGGCGATCGTCGCTCCCGCGGCGCTCCAGAGCACGTCCTGGGCCTTCGTGCTCCCCTCGATGACGGTCCTCGCGGTCGCCGCGCTCGGCCAGATGCTCGTGATCATGCAGGCCGGAATCGACCTCTCGATCCCCGCCGTGATGTTCCTCGGCGGGAACCTCGTCCTCGGCGTCTCGCAGCACTCCGACGGGAGGCTCGTCCTCGGCATCCTCGCCTGCGTCGGCCTCGGCCTGCTCGTCGGGCTCGCGAACGGGTTCTTCGTCGGTGTTCTGCGGCTCAACCCGCTGATCGTCACGCTGGCCGTGGGAACGATCGTCCTCGCGTTCGCGGTCCGGTACGCCCGGGAGGTCTCAGCGGAGTCGTCGGTGCCTCCGGCCCTCAGGTCGTGGTTCCTGAGCAAGCCGCTCGGGATCAGCTGGGTCTTCTGGGTGGGCGTGATGCTGACGATCCTCGTCGCGCTGCTGCTTCGCTACACCCCTGCCGGGCGGCGCTTCCAGGCGGTCGGCGCCAACCCTCGGGCCGCCTGGATGTCCGGCATCCACGTGCGCACGCACGTCGTCGTCGCGTACACGGCCGCCGGAGCTCTCTACGCAGTCGCCGCGGTGCTGCTCGCCAGCATGCGCGGATCGATCGACTCCGCTTTCGGTGCCGTGTACCTGCTCTCCCCGATCGCGGTGGTCGTGATCGCCGGAGCGTCGTTCGCCGGCGGCCTCGCGAGCGTTACCTCGACCTGGGTCGCGGCGCTCGCGCTCACGCTCCTGACGCAGGTGCTGCTCGTGCTGGGCCTGTCGGAGGCGATGCAGTTCGTCGTCTTCGGAGCGGCGATCCTCGCCGGGATGATCCTGTCCGGCGACCGCATCGCGGCCGGCCTGGGGAAGCTGCTCCAGCACCCGAGAACCAGGGCGCTCCTGGGTGAGGAACGGTCGATCGGCACGTGAGGAAAGGAGGAACTGCGCGCGCACGGAGACGGGCGGCCACGCTCGGCGAGGAAAGGGACCGGAGATGAACACGGAGGAAGGAGGCTCGCGAATGAGACGACGTCTGTTCTTGCTGGCCGGGCTCGTGATCGTGCGCGGGCTGACGATTGCCGCGGCAGCATGCGGCGGCGAGGAGGAAGCCGCGCCGCCGGCACCGCCCGCGGAGCCGGCCGAGCCGCCGGCGGAGCCACCGGCCGAGCCGCCGGCAGAGCCGGCGGAGCCGCCGGCGGAGCCGCCGGCCGAGCCGCCGGCAGAGCCGGCCGGGCCCGACGAGTACGGCGAGACCTACGATGCCGACCCGGCCGTGCTGGAGAAGGCGCTCTTCGACCCGACGTTGCTGCCGGCCGATCCGGCCGCCCAGCAGGTCGCGCTCGCCGCGTTCGCGCGCGCGGACGACGAGGTCGACTACGCGAAGGCGCTCGAGTGCTGGCAGAACAACGGCTGTGACACGGGGACGGGCGGCGAGCTGACGGCGGCCTACCTGGAGCCGTTCGGCGAGAACCGGTACCGGGAGATCTCGAAGATGGAGTTCATCCTCCAGGCGCTGACGTACCCGGAGATCGGCCAGATCATCTACACGAGCTCGAAGGCGTTCACGTCCACTCCGTCCGATCCACTGGCCGACTTCCGGGCAGCGATCGCGCAGGGCGCCGACGTGATCGTCAGCTTCCCGGACATCGGCGACGGGTATCTGCCGGTGTACAAGGAGGCGACCGACGCGGGAATCCCGGTCAGCACGTACGCCTGGGGCTACGCGACGGGCCCGGGCGAGAACTACACGACCGTCGTCGGCGAGGACGTCTGCAAGCTCGGCCAGGCCTTCGCCGAGATCATCAACACCGAGGTGGGCTCCGGTGAGATCGCCTTCCTCGGCGGCACGCCGGGGAATCCCCTCTCGCAGGCCTGGCAGAAGTGCGAGGAGGAGGCGCTCAACCCGGAGATCGAGGTGGTCGGCAAGTTCGACACCAACTGGCAGGCCGCCGGGGTGCAGGAGGCGATGTCGAGCCTGCTCGCGAGCAACCCGAACCTGAAAGGCGTCAGCTACGAGTACGCGACCGGGATGGCGCAGGGCGCCTTCCCGGCCTTCGAGGCGGCGGGCGTGACGCCGGACCAGGTCTGGACGCTGCGAACCGACGAGGTCGACCTCGGCTGCGCCGCGAACGAGCTGGGCAACCCGAACCTCAAGATCTACTACTACACGGGCGGCAACTGGCAGATCC
>JBBILK010000145.1:2754-7047 GCA_037444965.1 Actinomycetota bacterium
ACCGCGGGCATGATGCAGCTGAAGGGGTTCGAGGTCCCGCCGACGATCGTGTTCCCGATCGAGCTCCAGGAGCAGTCGGCGCGGGATCTCTGCGTCGAGGGCTACCCGAGCGACGTGCCGTCGAGCACGCTCGTGCCGGTCGAGCTCCTGCAGCAGATGTATCCGAGCTAGGAGGCGAAGACCGAAGGAACGACGGAACGATGTCGACGATTCCCGGACCCGCGAGCCCCGTCGTGCTCTCGTTGCGCGGCGTCTCGAAGCGCTTCGGCGCCGTGCAGGCCGTACGCGAGGTGAGCGTGGACTGCCGCGCCGGCGAGATTCACGCGCTCGTCGGGGAGAACGGGTCCGGGAAGTCGACGTTGCTCGGGATCGCGAGCGGGTTCCTCGCCCCCGACGAGGGCTCCGTCGAGATCGGCGGCCGTCCGCTCGCTGCCGCCTCGGTGGCCGCCGCGATCCGCCTCGGCCTGGGCATGGCCTACCAGACCTACTCGCAGGTTCTCGACATGTCCGTGGCCGAGAACCTCTACCTCGCCGTGCCCCCGGATCGCCGGCCCGCGTACGGGGAGATGGGGGAGTGGGCGGCTGCGAAGCTCGCGGACTTCGAGCTGGACGTCTCGGCCGCCGCGCTCGCGGGGAGTCTCTCGCTCCCCGAGCGGCAGCTGGTCGAGGTGGCCAAGGCGCTCCTCGCGGAGCCGAAGGTGCTGCTGCTCGACGAGCCGACGACGGCGCTCGGGCCCGAGCAGATCGAGCAGCTCCACGCGCTCGTCTTCGAGCGCAGCAGGACCGGAGTCGGCGTCATGTACGTCAGCCATCGGCTCCCGGAGGTGCTCGGCATCGCCGACCGGATCACGGTGCTTCGGGACGGTGTCAGCCAGGGCACGTTCGACGCCGCCGGGATGTCGGAGGACGCGCTCGTCGCGCTGATGATCGGCCGCCCCCTCGGGCAGGCGTTCCCGGAGCGCGACTCGGACCGGGGGCCGAGCGAGGTCTGCGTCGAGATCTCGGGGCTTCACGGCGATCGGTTCGGGCCGATCGACCTGCAGGTGCACAGGGGCGAGATCCTGGGCATTGCCGGTGCCGAGGGCAACGGCCAGGTGCAGTTCCTGCGCTCCGTCGCGGGCGTCGATCGCTCCGCCGGCACGGTGCGCTGTAACGGCGACGAGCTGGACAGGAGGTCGCCGCTCGGACCGCTCCGGGCCGGGGTCCTGCTCCTGAGCGGCGACCGGGCCCGGGAATCGCTGTTTCCCGTCCTCAGCGTACGGGCGAACTCCACGATCCAGGTGCTGCGGCGCCAGAGCCGGCTGGGGGTGCTGAGGCGCGGGCGCGAGCGCGAGACCATTCTCGAGCTCGCACGGCGGCTGAAGATCAGGATGGCGTCGATCGAGCAACCGGTGCAGTCGCTGTCTGGTGGGAACCAGCAGAAGGTCTCGCTCACGCGCCCGTTCCTGCGGGGCTCGGTGCACGCGATCCTGGCCGACGAGCCGACCCAGGGCGTCGACGTCGGCTCACGCTTCGACATCTACGAGGCGCTGCGGGGGAAGGCGAGGGAGGGCGTGGCGATCGTCGTCAAGTCGAGCGACCCGCTCGAGCTCGCGGGCCTCTGCGACCGCGTCGTCGTGATGTCGCGCGGAAAGCTCGTCGACGAGATCCCGGCGGCGGAGCTCTCCGAGCGCAGGATCGTCGAGGCGATCGTCGGCTCGCGGAACAACGCTCGCGCAGCAGCGACATCGGCTCGGGAGGGGCAGGCGTGAGCCCGAAGGCGAAGACCGCGTCGCTCCTCCGCTCGCCGCCCAGGTTCCGCGGCTGGATGCCGCTCGCCTTCATGGGCGTGTTGATCGTCGGTCTCGGCGCGTACGCGGCGATCACGCAGGAGGCGTTCCTCACCCAGTACAACGTCAGGAACCTGCTCCTGACCACGATGCCGCTCGCCCTGGTCGCGATCGGCCAGACGAACGCGCTGCTCGTCGGCGGCTTCGACGTCTCGGTCGCCGCGCTGATGACGCTCTGCGTCGTGACCGCCTCGTTCACGATGGCCGAGGGGGAGGCCTGGTACCTGCTTCTCCCCGGCGCGCTCGCGCTCGTCGGGGTCGGGCTCGCGACGGGCGTCCTGAACGCGACGTTGATCCGCGTGATCGGCCTGCCCTCGATCATCGCCACGCTGGGGACGCTCAGCATCCTCCAGGGGATCTCGCTGCTCCTGCGCGACCACCCCGAGGGCACGATCAGCCTCGATTTCGCGAGCGCCATGACGAAGAGCGTCGGCTTCATGCCGATCGCCTTCATCGGCATGGTCGTGCTCGCCGTGCTCGGAGACCTCTGGCTGTACAGGAGCCGCGGAGGGCTCTCCATGCGGGCCGTCGGTCTCGACGAGACGTCCGCGCGCCGCCTCGGGACGAGCACGGGGCGGGTGGTCTTCCTCGCCTTCGTGGCCTGCTCGCTGATGGCCGTTGTCGCCGGGTTCTTCTCGGCCGCTCTGATCCAGACGGGGTCGCCCATCATCGGCGGGTACGCGCTCCAGAGCATCGTCGCGGCGGTGCTCGGCGGAGCGAGTCTCGCCGGCGGAAGAGGGTCGTTCGTCGGGGCGGCGCTCGCCGCCCTCTTCCTCTCGCTCGTCCTCAACGTGATGCCGCTGCTCCAGCAGCCGACCGAGTACGCCCAGATCACGATCGGGGCTCTCACCCTGCTCGCGCTGATCCTCTACCAGGGGCCCGAGCTCTGGGGCCGGCTCAGGGTCGCGATCGACGATCTGCGCTCTCGGCGCTCGGTCGAGTCGCGCGCCTGATGGAGCTCGGCTACTTCACGATGCCGGTGCACCCGCCCGGCCGTGACTACGTGC
This sequence comes from Actinomycetota bacterium, assembly GCA_037444965.1. Lineage (GTDB taxonomy): Bacteria > Actinomycetota > Thermoleophilia > Gaiellales > Gaiellaceae > JBBILK01. The sequence goes on from JBBILK010000145.1 coordinate 5,591, forward strand.
AGACGCTCCGGGAGGACCGCGAGGCGATCCTCCTCGCGGACGCGCTCGGCTACACCGAGGCGTACGTCGGCGAGCACGTGACGGACGCGGCCGAGACGATCACCGACTGCACGGTGTTCCTCGCGAGCCTCGCGCACCTGACGGAGCGGATCAAGCTCTGCACCGGGACGGTCAACCTGCCGAACGGCCATCCCGCGGCGATCGCGAGCAAGATCGCGATGCTCGACAACATCCTCGAAGGGCGCTTCGTCTTCGGCGTCAGCCCGGGCGGCCTGCCCTCCGACTGGGAGATGTTCGGGAACCTCGACGTCGACCGGCGGGAGAAGTTCGCCGAGTGCCTCGACCACGTCCTCGCCCTCTGGACCGGCGAGGCGCCGTACCGGCTCCGCGGGAAGCACTGGACGCTGACGACCGAGCAGACGCAGATCCCGGAGATCGGTCAGGGGCTGATGCTGAGGCCCTACCAGAAGCCGCATCCGCCGATCGTCGTCACCGTGGTCGAGCCCTCCTCGCAGAGTGCCGCGAGCGCGGCCGCCCGCGGCTTCGGCGTCATCTCGGGGAACTTCCTGCTGCCGCAGTGGGTGCGTTCCCACTGGGAGAAGGTGGTCGAGGGCTGCGAGGCCGCCGGCCTCGCCCCCGACCCGGCGAAGTGGCGGGTCGCGAAGACCGTCTTCGTCGCCGACGACGACCGTACCGCCCGTGCGTACGGCTGCGGGCCGGACAGCCCGTACCGCTTCTACTACCAGCAGCTCGGCTACAAGCTCGTCCGCGCGGGGCGCGCCAACCTCTTCAAGGCCGACCCGGCGCTCCCGGACTCGGTCGTCACGACCGACGCCCTCGTCGACCAGCTCGTGATCGCGGGCACGGTCGGCAGGGTGGTCGAGGAGCTGCTCGCCTTCTGCGAGACGGTGGGCGAGTTCGGCACCCTGCTCTACTGCGGCATCGACTGGGCCGACCCGCGGCTCGCGCGCCGCTCGCTGGAGCTGATGGCCGAGGAGGTCATGCCGCGCGTCAACCGCGCGCTGGCGAGCGCGCGCGCCGGATGAGCCTGCTCAGACCTCGCATCTGCGGGGGATCGTCGGGGCACCGACCGGGCGGGAAGCCGGTGCAGACCGGTTGGCCTTCGGCGTTGAGGAAGCACGCGCACCCGCTCGGGCACTGACGGAAGCACGCTCCGCAGTGGTCGGGACGGACGAGGTCGACGCATTCACCGTCGCAGCACGCCGGGTGCGAGGCGAACGGGGTCTCGCAGCTGTGTCCGCACGACCCGCAGTTGTGGAGATCGTCGTTCGGGTCGACGCAGCGGCCGCCGCAGTTCTCCAGTCCCGGAGGGCAACTGCTGCTGCAACGGCCGTTGGCGCACACCTGGCTCGCCGGGCACCGTTTCCCGCACTCGCCGCAGTTCTCGGGATCGAGCTGGAGATCCGTACACGAGCCGTCGCAGCAATCCTGGCCGG